>CAUUGW010000028.1:0-12014 GCA_963544785.1 uncultured Lachnospiraceae bacterium
TTATCCTGTATTCAGAACGGGCAGTGATGAATTTTTAATAATTTGCAGTGATATATCAAAGTATGATTTTGATTATCTTATCACTGTACTCAAAAGATATGTCGGGCAGTCGGATTATCACTTTTTTATCGGTACAGCTTTTAAAATGAAAGATGAAGAGTTTAGTGTGGTTGATCTTATAAATCTTGCGGATAAGGATATGTTTGAAGATAAGACTAATTATTATTGTGATATGGACGATGTTGGAAAAACAAGAGAAAGACGTGCAGAGTTAATCAATACCAATACTCAAATAATGTCTGAGTTTAATTTGTTTTTTGATAAAACCAGCTATTTAAAGAATTTTATAATAAAAAATCATTTTGATGTTGATGTGCTGGTCAACTCTATGTCTTTGGCTAATCATTATACATATTTCGGAGATATGCAGACGAATACTTTTTATGTCTCAGAGCCTCTTTGCAAAATACTTGGAATAAATTCTCCTATAGTTAGAGATTTGCTTAATTTATGGGAAAAATTCATACCTAATGAAGAAGATGTGGCTATGTACAGGGCTGATATTGAAGATGTAATTGCAAACAAAAGAACAACTCACGATTTAAGATACAGAATACAGGATTTGTCGGGAAATGAATTTTGGATAAGATGTTTCGGTATTATAAAATGGAATGAAGATAATACAAAACCGTTATTTTTTGCAGGTGCCATATCAAGACTCAATCATAATTTTACCGTCGATCCTGTTACCGATTTACCGAAGGAACAGATGTTCAACCTGAAAATTAATGAATGTAAGAAAAGTAAAAAATATCCTTCGTTTATAGGTTTTAAAATCAACAGTTTTGAGGAAATTAACAGTCTGAGAGGCAGAAATGTCGCCAACAGCTTATTAAAAGATATAGCTAATAAAATAATAAAAGAATATTATGTAAAAATGGAGTTGTTCAGACTTGACGGTTTACGTTTCTTAGGCATTGTATATCCGGAATTTATATCAGAAATTCAAGAAATAGCAATGGGTATAAAAGAGATTATAAGGGTTATTTACAGAGAGTATAATATTGCGGTAAGATTTCCGTCAGTAATGGGAATAATAGATGAAACTCCTGATGATTATACCTCAAGTGATATAGTTTCCGATATAATAAGTCTTATTGAGGTGGCTAAATCCTATCCGGAAGAGGATTTCTTATGTTACAGTCAAATGGTTCAAAATCATAAGAACAAAAACCTTATGATGATGGCAATAAGCAGAGATGTGGCAGATGATTTCAATAATTTTTATACCGTAATTCAGCCTGTGGTTTCTGCAAAAACACACAAGGTTGTATCAGGAGAATTGCTTATGAGATGGTCTTATAACGGAGAGAATATTTCTCCTATGACTTTCATTCCTATGCTTGAGCAACAGGGTCTTATTATAGCCGCCGGAAAATGGATATTTGAACAGGCGGTTTGTCATTGCAAGAGATTAAGCACCTTGCAACCTGATTTTTATTTGAACTTCAATATAAGTTATTATCAGATACTTGATAATTCATTTTTAGATTTTATGAAACAAACTTTAGAAAAATGGCAGTTGAATCCGGAAAGACTGGTAGCTGAGTTGACGGAAACACATTATAATGACCACCCGGTACAATTAAATGAATTTATTGAAAGTTGTCGAGAATTAAATATGAGGGTTGCTCTTGATGACTTCGGAGTAGGTTATTCTTCTCTTGATTTGTTGTTGCAATATCATTCGGATATAGTAAAGCTTGACAGGAGTTTGGTTCAAAGAATGTCCGCATCGGAGAAAAGTAATGATTTCATAACCAGTATAGTTTATGCTTGTCATAAATTCGGTAAAACGGTTTGTGTGGAGGGAGTTGAAACAAAAGAGGAGGCAAGATTGGTATCGGAGGCAGGTTGTGATGTAATTCAGGGCTATTATTTCTATAAGCCTATGGAGGTATCACAGGTTTATGAGCTTTTGAGTAAGGGATCAACAGATGTAGTATAACCATATTTGTACAGCAGATATTTTATAACATAAAGACAAATCGGCATAACCGGTATTTGTACCGACTATGCCGATAATTTTTTGAAAAATTAAATCCGATTTTTATTTATTTTATGGTATAATCCAGTTTGACTGTAATATTAGCCGTTTTTATTCTTGATGAGGTATCAAAATTTCCCTCGTAGGAATAACTTCCGGTACCGGAATTTTGAGCCGTGATCTGGAACACACCAAGGTTAGAATTAATCAGTTCTCCAACCTTTGCTCCCGATGCCTTTGCTATTATTTCAATACGCTGCTTTGAATTTTCGGTAGCCGCTTCTATTAAAGACAGTTTCAGCTCATCAAGCTTTGAATAATAGTATTCGGGGTAGCTTGAATCCAAATTTATGTTTTCATCAATCAGCTGTGATATATCTCTTGAAACAAGCTCAACCTTATCCAAATCCTTTGAGCTTATTACAACGCTTTGGCTTAGATTATATCCTATAAATTCATCTCTGACATAGACACCGTTCTCATTATAAACAGCCCTTGTTTCCTGATTAATATCTATTGAGCTGAACAGATATTCATCAGACTTTATACCGTTCTTTTCAAGATAATTCTTGATTGTTGCGACATCCTTTTTCATAAGACTGTATGCCTTTTTCATATTTTCCGCACTTCTGCTGAAAGTTCCTCTCCACACTATAAGATCGGATTCAAAGTCAATGCTTGCACTTCCGGTAGCGGATATGCTGCTCTTTCCGTTCACCCCTATTACCTTGTGTCTTATAATACTGTTTCCAAGGATAGATGAAGAAATTACCATTCCTGCACTTAGGAAAATTATTCCGATAAGTTTCAACACCTGACCTGACGAGTTTTTATTCTCTTCCATAAACTTTCCTCCCTATTAAAAATTATATGTAATTTTAGCATAATATATAAATATTGTAAATAAATTAATAGAATTTTATAAATTTTAAAATTATTTTAAAAAAGTTATACATAGTATCTTGCATTACATAGTAATATGTGCTACACTGTACTATGTTAAATATAGATAACCGAAAGGAGAGAAAAGCCGTGAACACACAGTTCAAGAAAGGTATACTGGAGCTATGCGTCCTGTCCTATCTGTCCGAAAAGGACTATTACGGATATGAGCTGGTGGAAGCAGTTTCGGTGCATATAAATATATCTGAGGGTACGGTGTACCCCATGCTGAGACGGTTGAATCATGAAAATCTGGTGGAAACCTACATCAGGGAATCATCATCGGGTCCGCCCAGAAAATACTACCATCTGACCGATAGCGGAAAACAATATTTTCAGGAACAGCTTTCGGACTGGCAAAGCTTTTCAGAAAATGTAAATAAACTGTTAAGGAGAGGAAGCTGTCACTTCCCATACTTATACTGATAATTATAGGCGTTATAATCTGTGCACCGCTTCTATTAGGTATAATAACCACCACACTGGTATCAGTGTCGGCAATTATCGTGTCACTGTTCGTAATCATACTGGCATTCGGATTTTCGGGAATAGTTTCCATAATTGCTGCATTTGTACCGATAGAGGGATTCGGTATAAACGGATACATACCCTGTGCACCGACATCAGTTTTTCTCGGTATTTTTCTTATTTCCCTTGCCGCTCTGCTCGGCTGTATAACCTTTTTACTTATGCGAATATGTGCCAAGGGAATAAAATCGCTGTATTTATCAATACGTTGGAACCTGCTCAAAAGGAGGAATATTAAATGAAAAAAATAATCGTAATCACAGCTGCCATATGTCTGACGGCTCTATGCTGCTTCACCATGTCGTTTCTTGCCTTTGATCTTAGCGGTTTCAAAAAACATCTTAAAAATACCGACCGAAATAGGCACATAGGACTTCAATTACCGTTTAATCCGTTCTATTTCACCGCCGCCATAGGTTATGAACACCCATTTATCGAGGACTCGGAGCGTATGTACGACAATTTGGACAGCATAGGCGAAAACACTGATAACATACTGAATAATATAGGTGAAAGAACAGACGAACTGTCCGAGAAAATATCAGAGAAAATATCAGATGATATAAGCGACGGTATATCAAATATACTTGAAAACGGAATCGGCGGCAACATAATTGGCGATATATCAGGCATGACGAACCGAGCTCTGGAGTACGGTCTTTTTGCATCAGGCGCCAAGGACGGATATATCGACAAAAAATGGATACTTAAAAACAAGAAACACGCAACGATAACGGACACGGTTTCAACGGACACAAAGGGGATTGAATCCATAGAGATAAATCTGCATGATACCGATCTTGTCTTGGGCAAGAGCAAATCCGACTTTATAGAGCTTTACCTGCTCCAATACAAAAAACATATCCGAAAGGTTAAATTGGACACGAAAATCAAAAAAGGCAAGCTGAACATAGGTATTTCGCTAAAGAAAAAGAATTGGGATATCCCTGATACGGTACTGTATGTGCTGATACCGGACAATTGTACCCGCCCTGTCAATGTAAATTCACACAGTGCCGACATAGTATCCCTTATGCAGAGATGCCCGTTAAGTATAAAAGCCACAAATTCCGATGTGGTAATCAGTCAGGATAAGAGCTGCGACCTTGATGTACAAAGCACCAACGGAGATATAGTGCTGACTACGGGAAAGATGCCCGATGCACATATTATCGCAGATACCGTCAACGGTTCGATAATTTCCCCCGGCAGTCTTGGGGGAAAGAGCATTGACAGAACGTTAGGCGACGGAAAGGCATCAATAAAGATTCACAGCACCCATGGATCAATTATAATAAGCTGAAAAATAAAAATCCCATATTAAAGCCATGCGACCCCTAACTCTTTTTCTTAGGTATCCATGGCAAACAACGATTGACCTTGTTGCAATACTCCGTATATTCACTGCCGTATTTATCAGACAGCCACTTTTCCTCGGTGTGTTTTAAAAGCACGGTCAGCAACTGATGATAAATAACAGGCAACACAAAAAACCATGCATTGCCTACAATAAGAAGCACGCCTGTGCACAAAAACATAAAGGCTGAGTAAATCGGGTTTCTAACCCACGCATAAATTCCCGATGTTACCAAATGATTTTTTTTAATGTTTTCATCAAGTCTTGATATTATGGCGGCCTGTATCCACATAAAAACAAATAAAGCTATAAAAAGCGTGCCGATTATTACAAAGGGTAATCGAAGATTATTAAGTCTTCCTGATGAAAAAACGGGAAGATTCCTTAAAAATACAGCTGCAACCGTTATTGATACAATAGAAAAAACATATACGGGACCTATACCTAAAATCGGCAAATGTTCGTGTTTTTTATACAAAGGCTTATTCCTCCCCTCTATTTGTTGTACTATTAATATTAAACTCAAACATCATCAAACTTTCAATTTTTTGCTTATATTAAAACTTTGTTCTTGAGTCGTTTTTGTTAATTATTTCCGTTAAATTTATACTTAGGAATTTCTTTGCTGTGTCTGATTTTCCTAAGTATTTTTATTATATCTTAATCACTGAGTGAAAGCAAGTAAAGTACAAGGGCTTAAATTTGTGTTATTAATTTAACAATACTTGCATAGTCGTGGAAATTATGAAATTTTTATAAATTTTTATAATTTATTCATAAAAATTTTAAATTTACTATTGATTTTTGTATAAAAAGTAGTATTCTTTATAGTTGTAAAGTAGTTCTGAATTATACTCTTACTGAATGTTGAATAGGAGGCGGATATGAATAGCATAATTGCTGAATTAAGTAAGATTGAAGATGCAAACAGGCTGGTAAAAGAGGATGGGATAAAGAAGAAAAATGTTATGAAATCCAACCAACTGGAGCAAAAAAAAGAGATTGACGCTAAATATCTAAGACAGGAGGAACAGGAATTAGCTATTTATTCCGAGCAGGTAAAAAAAGAATTTAGTAGAAAATATGAAGAATTAAAGATAGATTCCGATACGGCTGTAAAAAAACTGCGACATCATTTTTCGCTTCATAAGGATGAAATGGTACAGGCTGTTTTAAGAAGCATAATAGGAGATAATTATGGACAAAGTAGCTGATTACGGGAGAGTACAGGCAAAGGTTAAAGCAATGTCAAAACATTTATTGACACTTGGTGACTTTGAATATATTCTTTCTTTTAAAAGTTTTGTTGATGTGGTTGATTTTTTAAAGGCAAAACCTGCTTATCTAAATGCTTTTTCAAAAACAAATGTTTCCGAATTGACCCACAGGGGAATTATAGAGCATTTAATAAAGCTTGCTTTTTATGAGGATTTTCTAAAGCTCTATAAGATGTCCGGAAATTCCTGCAGGAGGTTTATGAAGATTTATTTTAAGAAGTATGAGATAAGCATATTAAAAGATTTCTTGAATCAGGTTTTTGCCCATAAGGATATTTCTTTCGACATTGATTTAATGTCGAAATTTTTACCGAAACACTCAAAGCTTAATCTTGACAGCCTTAACGTCAATTCTCAGGAGGAGTTTATAAAGGCGTTGGAGGGCAGCGAGTATCATAATGCCTTTAAGCATTTAATCAATGTTGAGAACAGCACGTTGTTTGATTATGAGATAGCGTTAGAATTGTATTATTTTAAATACCTGTGGAGAAAGAAAAACGAGCTCTTTACCGAGGCTGATAAGAAAGCGATAAAAAATATTTGGAGCGGTGAATTTGATGTGCTTAATATGATTTGGATATATAGAAGCAAACAGTATTATAACATTCCGGCATCCAATATCAAAAGCTTTTTGATTCCTTATTACAGATCTCTTGACGACAGCAAGAGAACCGCTTTAATAGAGTGTGAGAGCATAGAGGAAATGAACCATATTTTAAGTGACAATTATTATTTTAATAAATATAATATTACCGATATTTCAATGTTGGAACAGAATTATTCCGGAATTATTAAAAGCATATTCAGGCATAACCGGTCACAATTACAGTATTCCGTCGCCTTTTTATATTATTACCTGTATAGAAAGGAGCAGGAGGTGGAAAGGCTGATTGTGTCACTCGAGTGTATAAGGTATGGTTTATCGGTGGAAGAAGGCATGAAAAGGGTTAAAAATAAGTAATAGGAGATCGATAGAAGTGATTGAGAAAATGCAATTTATCAGCATTACGGGTCCTATAGAGGGTTTTGACGATTTTTTAAAAAATCATTTGTCAAGGTATGAGATTCATCTTACCAATGCGGTAACTCAGATGCAGGGTATGAAAGATCTAAGACCTTTTCCCGTAAATAATAAATATAAAGAAAAACTGATGGATATTGAAGAAATCGTATCAAGAATTTCTGAAAAAAAGAGGAATGCGAATAAATTAAAAACTCATATATTTAAATCATCACAGGAGGTTATGAACTTTGTTGATGAAGAAGTAGGGTATTTTGATGAACAGAACAATAAGCTTAATTTACTCGAGCTTGATAAAAAAGCACTGGAAGAAAAACTCTCGAAGATCAGGTATTTTCAGGGTTTGGACTTTGATATAGAGCAAATACTTGATTTTAAGAATATAAAGTTCAGGTTCGGAAAGATTCCGTCCGAGTATTACAATAATTTTGAGAAATATGTTTTTTCTGAGAGCAAGTGCCTTTTTTGGAAATGTCAGGAGATAAATAATGAGGTAATGGGTATTTATTTTTGTCTGAATCAGGACAGCACTGAGGTTGACAATGCCTGTAAAACCCTGCACTTTGAGAGGTTTTATATGCCTGATGAATTTAAGGGAGATCCCGACTGTATCTGTAGCGATATTTTTGACAGAATAAATGGAATCAACATTAATATAGACAATATAAACAAGCTTTTGGAAAAGCATTTGGAAGAAAAATATGAAAAATTAATTGATGCAAAAAACATAATACTGCAATACAGTACCATGTATGATGCGGGACAGATGGCGGCTTTAAACTATAACCTTGATAAGCAGCAATATATTATTTGCGGTTATATTTCCAAAAAAGATGCCAAGTTATTGATTAATGAAATTGAAGAATTAAAAGACATTACCTATGCTATAGAAGAAGTGGAAGGCTTAAACAAAGGATTAAAAGCACCGCCGACCAAGCTTAAAAATGCAAGGATTTTTAAGCCTTTTGAGTCTATAGTTAAAATGTACGGTCTGCCTGTATACACGGAAATGGATCCTACAGCCTTTGTGGCACTCAGTTATTCGTTTATATTCGGTGCAATGTTCGGAGATGTGGGGCAGGGTGCATTTTTGGTATTGCTCGGGCTCTTATTATTCTTTAAGAAAAAGATGCAGCTTGGAGCAGCCCTTTCTTTTGCCGGAGTTTTTTCGGTGTTTTTCGGATTTATGTACGGCAGTGTATTCGGATTTGAAAATATAATAAACCATATTTGGCTGAAGCCTATAAGTGCGATGACCGATTTGCCGATATTAGGCAGGCTTAACAAGGTATTTGTTGCGGCTGTAATATTTGGAATAAGCCTTATATTCCTTTCAATGATATTTAATATAATAAATTGCTTTAAGAATAGAAGATTTTCCGCATTGCTGACAGGACACAATGCCTTTCCGGGATTGGTATTTTACGGTACAGCCATTTGGATTTTGATATCCGTAATGAGTGGAAACAAAATACCTATGATAAGCGGACCTTTGATGCTCGTGCTTTTTGTCGTACCGCTTTTAATGTTTATGTTTAAAGAACCTATAGTACATGCCATAGATAAAAAGCCGTATAAGATTGAAAGCGTCGGAATGTTTATAGTAGAAAATTTCTTTGAGGTTTTTGAGATTTTATTAAGCTATTTTTCAAACACCTTATCTTTTGTCAGGATTGGAGCTTTTGCGGTGAGCCATGCGGCTATGATGGAAGTGGTGATGATGTTGTCGGGAGTCAGTAGCGGGCATCCGAACATAATCGGAGTAATCATCGGAAATATTTTTATATGTGCTATGGAGGGTCTGATAGTGGGTATTCAGGTATTAAGACTTGAATATTATGAGCTTTTCAGTCGTTTCTATATAGGTGGAGGAAAAGAATTTAAACCATTTTTTATAAAGGATAATTTAGGAGGAATTAAAGAATGAGTAACTTATTGATTCAGATTACTGCAGTTGTGGCTATGTTTTTGAGCATCGTTTTACCGGTTATGATGTTTTTAAGGAACAACAATAAGACAAAGTCCAGCTATAAGATACATTTGTTGGTAAACACCGTGCTGTTTTTTGGAATATTATTAGTATCTACCGGTGCGGCATTGAGTAACGGTATTACAGTTTTGGCTTCGGATATGGGAGCTTCGGCAGGTGACGGTCTTGCCAAGGGTCTTGGTTACCTCGGAGCGGCAATGGTTACAGGGCTTTGTGGAATAGGTGCCGGAATCGGTGTTTCAGGCTCTGCAAGTGCGGCTATCGGGGCGGTAAGTGAAGATCCCGCCATTTTCGGCAAGTCTATGATTTTCGTAGCAATGGCTGAGGGTATTGCACTCTACGGTCTTATTATTACATTTATGATTTTGGGTAAACTATAATGAAAATGTTTTTAATCAGTGATAATTTTGATACGTTGACAGGTATGAGGCTTGTAGGTGTGGACGGTGCGGTAGCTCATACGGGTGATGAGGTAAAATCAGCACTTGATACCGCATATAATGATGAGGAAGTGGGGATATTGTTGATTACCGAAAAGCTCGGATTACAGTATAGAGATATGCTGAATACGATGAAATTAAATCACAGTACGCCGATAATAATTGAAATCCCCGATAGGCACGGAACGGGTAGAAGAAAGGACTTTATTACGTCTTTTGTCAGTGAAGCTGTCGGGCTTAAACTATAGGAGAGATTTATGAATGTAGAGCATAAATTAGATATTTTTTACAGAAACTCCATTGATGCTACAACAAAAGAAGTAGATTCAGATATAGCTGAATATGATAAACAGTTGAATGAAGAGCTTAATGCTTATGAACTGAAGAAAAAAGAAGAATCGGTGATTAGAATTAATCAGCAAAAAATGAAAATAATGAATGCTTTAAATAAGGAATTTTCCGACGATATGTGGGCAAACAAAAGCCTTTTTGCCAAGATCAGAACATCTTTAAGGCAGGAGTTGTTTGACAGTGTAAAAAAAGAAATATCAGTACATAAAGAGAACTCTGTATACATAGATGAGCTTAATGAAAACATTGCGGAAGTGATTGAAGATGCAAATAATGAAAGAGTTGTCTTTTACTTTAATAATGATGATATGGATTTGATTAATAAGCTTAAAATTCCTGATAATTCTGAGGTTTTAGAAGCTAATATAAATTTGATCGGAGGTTTTAGGGCTGTTATACCGTCACAAAACATTATGATTGATAAAAGCTATATGACAGCATTACAAAAGCAGGAAAGTGATTTTTATTATGAAATAGGAGATGGTGAATTTATATGAATAAGCAATCTAAGATTTCAGGTATAAACGGTCCCATTGTATATATCAATGAAAACACAGGATTTAAAATGTCGGAGATGGTCTATGTCGGAAATGAGCGTCTGGTGGGCGAGGTCATTTCATTAAGCTTAAACACCACGACCATTCAGGTATTTGAAGATACCACCTCATTAAAATTAGGAGAGCCGGTGGAGGCATCGGGTCAGCCTACATTTGCGATGCTTGGACCCGGGATATTGAATAACATTTTTGACGGTATTCAAAGACCTTTATCCGCTTTTGCCAAGTCCGGAGATATTTTCATAAACAGGGGTCTTAATGTTGATAATATTGATACCTCTTCTAAATGGACTGTGGAAATAAAGGTAAATGTGGGAGATGAGATAAGTGAGGGTCAAATAATTGCCGTCACTAAAGAAACCGCAAGTATTGAGCATAGGGTGATGTGTCCTATAGGATTATCGGGAACTGTAATAAATGTGGCGGAAAACGGCGATTATACTGTTTTGGATACTATAGTAAAAGTAAAAAACAGTTCCGGCGAAGTAAAAAATATTTGTATGATGCAAAAGTGGCCCATTAGAATACAGCGTCCGGTAAATAAGAGGATAAACGCCAAAATACCGCTTGTAACAGGTCAAAGAATAATAGATACCATGTTCCCTATTGCAAAGGGAGGAAGTGCGGCTATTCCGGGAGGTTTCGGAACCGGAAAAACCATGACACAGCATCAGATAGCCAAATGGGCGGATGCAGATATTATAGTATACATAGGTTGCGGTGAGCGTGGAAACGAGATGACACAGGTGCTTGAGGAATTTGCGGATCTTATAGATCCTAAGAGCGGAAAGCCGTTAATGGAGCGTACCGTCTTAATAGCCAACACATCAAATATGCCGGTTGCATCAAGAGAGGCATCAATTTATACAGGTATCACAATTGCGGAGTATTACAGAGATATGGGTTATGATGTGGCTATAATGGCGGATTCCACATCAAGATGGGCTGAGGCTCTGCGTGAGCTTTCAGGAAGAATGGAGGAAATGCCGGCAGAGGAGGGTTTCCCTGCCTATTTGGCTTCCAGATTGTCGGCTTTTTATGAGCGTTCGGGAATGGTTGAAAACCTGAACGGAAGCTGCGGCAGTGTCAGCATAATAGGTGCGGTATCTCCACAGGGAGGAGATTTTTCAGAGCCTGTTACTATGAACACCAAAAGATTTATAGGTTGCTTTTGGGGGCTTGACAAGTCTTTAGCCTATGCAAGACATTTTCCTGCAATATCTTGGCTGTCAAGCTATAGTGATTATTTATCTGAATTAAAATCCTGGTATGAAGACAATGTAAATGTCAAATTTATCGAGCATAGAAACAGGTTAATGCAGATATTAAACAAAGAAAATTCATTAATGGAGATAGTAAAACTTATAGGCAGCGATGTTCTTCCCGATGAACAAAAGCTCATACTTGAAATTTCAAAGGTCATAAGAGTGGGATTTTTGCAGCAAAACGCCTTTCACGAATGGGATACCTGTGTGCCTATGGACAAAGAGTTTAATATGATGGA
>CAUUGW010000029.1:0-12013 GCA_963544785.1 uncultured Lachnospiraceae bacterium
TAAAGAGCGGAGTGAGCGGAAACGGAGTAGCGGAGCTCACATCGGGCGGTGTGATTAAATCACTGTTCCTTGAAAACTGTCTTGTAAAGAGCAACGGCGGAATTTATACGGAGAGTATTATTCAAAGTGAGGTATATTCAGACACGATAATTGATTGTCTTCGAGGCAAGGGTGCTATAATAGGAGGCAGCATTAATGCCAGAGAAGGTGTCGCCGCCAATGTCATAGGCAGTAAAAGCGGAAAGCTCACCACTATTAACTTGGGCAAATCTCATAATGCCACCAATAAGCAGGAAGAGGTTGAACAGGAGCTTGAGATTTCAAAACAGCTGTATGACAGAATTTCAAAGAATGTGGCGTTTTTAGAGAGTATGCCTGAAATTCCCGAAGATAAAAAACAGCTGTATGAACAGCTTAAGGATCAGGAGGTAGCCTATGCAAAGAAGGTACAGGAGGGAACAGTTGAGCTTGCGGAGATTATAGCCACAAGGACGCATTATGATAACTGTTGGCTTAAATCCGGAGTATTATACGAGCCTACCAAGCTGTTTATAGGACATGCTCAGAAGAATTTACCATCGGGTAATGCCATATGCTACAGATATTCTTCAGAAGAAAAAGACATAGTGATTTCACCTTATCAGTAAAAACATTAAAATTCAGGCATTCATTCTTATGTAAAAATAGCATAAGAATGAATGCCTTTTGATTATTATGGCAATCAACAGCCGATTATGTTCTATTTCTATAAATTATATCATCTCTGCTCGGACCGTTTGAAATCATTGTAATAGGAACGCCTATTTCTCTTTCCGCGGCTTCAATATATGTTCTGCACTCTGCCGGCAAATCCTCATATTTTTTAATTCCTCTTATATCACATTTCCAACCTTTAAATACGGTGTATATCGGTTTTGCACGTTTTAATATTGTAGTGGTAGGAAAATCTTTGGTGATCTTTCCATCTATCTCATAGGCGGTACATGTTTTAAGCTCATCCAAGTATCCGAGAACATCAAGTACTGTGAAAGCCACCTGATTGGCTCCCTGCAATTTACAACCGTAGCCGGCAGCCACAGTGTCAAGCCACCCCACTCTCCTCGGTCTGCCTGTGGTAGCTCCGTATTCTCCGCCGTCACCGCCACGTCTTCTCAATTCCTCGGCTTCATCACCGAACAGTTCGCTTATAAACTCTCCCGCACCGACAGCACTTGAATATGCCTTGCACACACATATTATGTCGGTCATCTCAAGAGGAGAGATACCCGCACCGACAGCGGCAAATCCCGCAAGAGTGGAAGAAGATGTGACCATAGGATAGATGCCGTGATCGGTATCCTTAAGACTGCCTAATTGCCCCTCAAACAATATGTTTTTGTTTTCTTTATTGGCATTATAAAGTATCGAAAAAGTATCCCTGACATAAGGCTCAAGGATTTTTTTATAGGTCATTAATTCATCATAAATATTCTCAGGCTTTAATTTTTCTGCACTATACAGATGTTCCAAAACAATATTTTTAAGCAGGCATACCTTGTTTATATGCTCCATCAAATCATCTTTTTCAGAAAACAGCTCACTTACCTGAAAGCCGATTTTTGCATATTTATCGGAATAAAACGGTGCAATTCCTGATTTTGTAGAGCCGTATGCCTTACCCTTAAGCCTTGCCTCCTCATAGGCATCAAGGTTCTTATGATAGCTCATTACTATCTGTGCCCTGTCGGATATTGCGATATCAGGTGTCGGAACATTTTTTTCTTTTAATGAATTTAACTCTTTTTCAACATCCAACGGGCTTAGGGCAACGCCGTTTCCTATAATGTTGGTGATATGCTTATAAAATACTCCCGACGGCAGACTGTGCAGGGCGAATTTTCCATAGCTGTTTACAATGGTGTGTCCCGCATTGGCACCGCCTTGGTATCTGACTACTATATCAGCTTTGCTTGCCAACAGATCGGTTATCTTTCCCTTTCCCTCATCTCCCCAGTTTGAACCGACAATAGAGATTACTTTATTATTTTTCATCAGAATTTCTCCTTAAACATTTATCTCGGTACTTATTCCCAACAGCTTCTCATTTTCATTTATCATAGGATAAATATAGTCATTTAAGAAATCACTGACCTGCATAGAGGCGCAGCCTGTGTAAAGCTTTGGATTCATAAGCTCGTTTAATTCCTCAATACTCAAATCAAATTTATCACTTTTAGCCAACATTTCAAGCAGGTGATTATCGTCCGCATTGCTCTTTACAAGTTTTCCGGCTTCCATACTTAATGTTCTGATTTCCTCATGTACCGCCTGCCTGTCCGCACCCTTTTTTACGGCTCTCATCATTATGTTTTCGGTTGCCATAAAGGGAAGCTCTATCATAAGATGTTTTTCAATCATTTTTTCATAAACGACCAGTCCGTCCGTCACATTTATACCAAGATCCAAAATGCCGTCAACAGCCAAAAATGCCGTGGCAACAGACAGTCTTTTATTTGCGGAATCATCGAGTGTACGTTCAAACCATTGTGTAGCCGCCGTAAAGTCGGCATTTAAAGCATTTGTAATGACCGCTCTTGAGAGTGCGGCTATTCTTTCACTACGCATAGGATTTCTTTTGTATGCCATAGCCGATGAGCCTATTTGCGATTTTTCAAAGGGTTCTTCTATCTCCTTTAAATGTTGTAACAATCTGATGTCATTAGACATCTTGGCTGCGGATTGGGCTATTTGAGAGAGTAAATGTAAAATCTTGCTGTCGGTCTTTCTTGAATAGGTCTGTCCCGAAACCTTAACACATTCCATAAAGCCCTGTTTTTTTGCAATTAATACATCTAGCTGTTTTACTTTCTCATAATCACCGTTAAACAGTTCCAAAAAACTGGCTTGAGTGCCTGTAGTACCCTTGCTTCCAAGTAATTTAAGGCTCTTAATTAAATTCGTAATATCCTCAAAGTCACTTGCAAAATCCTGCAGCCAAAGAGCGGCTCTCTTTCCGACGGTGGTAGGTTGTGCCGCCTGAAAATGCGTAAAGCCGAGTGTCGGGAGCTCCTTATATCTGTCTGCAAAAGAGGCTAAAACGGATATAAGATTAATCAGTTTTTTTCTGATTAGGATTAAGCCCTCTTTCATTATGATAATATCCGCATTATCACCGACATAGCAGGAGGTGGCTCCAAGATGAATAATTCCTTTAGCCTTGGGGCATTGTACACCGTAGGCATACACATGAGCCATAACATCATGCCTTACTTCCTTTTCTCTTCTTACCGCTACATCGTAGTTAATATCATTAATATGGCTTTTAAGCTCTGCTATCTGTTCATCACTTATATCAAGCCCCAGTTCCTTTTCGCTTTCTGCAAGAGTTATCCAAAGCTGTCGCCATGTGGAAAATTTTTTATTATCGGAAAATAAATATTGCATTTCTTTGCTTGAATATCTTGATGATAACGGAGTTGAATATGTATCGTGCGACATAGGTTCTCCTTTAAAATAATTTAATTTTTTATCTATCCGAAATGAAAAAATAGTTATTTTCATTCCTTGAATATCGTATCATACATAGGGATTAAATGCAACTGATTATAACAAAATGAATATGAATCTCAATCAATATTTTATTTAAAAAGTTAGTTGAAGATTGTTATCTTATGTTGCCTATATGAAAGTTTACTTTCAATATAGGCAACATAAGCTAACAATCTTGATAAAGTTTACTCCCATATTGTATGTTGTGCTCTTGCACCATAACGATATGCAGTTCCGTCAGGATTAAAATTAGCCTCGATTCTATATCTTTTCCATAGTTCATAACCTGCGGTTTGTATCGTAAGAATGAACAGAGTATCATTTTTTATTTCTTTAGAATCTACAGGATTTAACGAAAAAATATCCTTTATATCCTTTGTTCTAAAATCTTGGATTGTAAGATTAGATAAATCTGTATGATTAAATGTAATCTCGGATAATTGTTTACTGTCAGCTTCAATCTCATAATATGTTATAACACAGTTCTTTAAGCTATCCGAATTTTTTCCTGTAGGAGTAACACTCATAAAACCATAGGACTTGCCGTCTCGAAAGATTTCTAAAAGCTTGCCGTAATAAAAATGATCATTGTGCCTATTTACAATCTTGCTGTCAGCTGTCTTTTCATAAAAGGTAAACCCATCTGATAATAGCTCAGCTGCCTTTGTTTCTCCAATAATGACATTAGTTTTATCTACTTGAACTTCGATTGGTTCTGAAGGGAATCCGGTCAAAGACAGGAATAACATAAAGACAAAACACGCAAAAAAAATACCGGCAATTACAGCATTTGATGAAGAATAGAAATACATCGGTTTATTCGAGCGATTAAACAATACACTAATCAGTTTTATAACATAACTCAATATCAGTACAACAACAGCAACAGCAAATTCAGCCTTCAAACACGCATAAACTGCTTTTGAAATGTGATGTGTTCTGTAATATACTACACCGAAAACAACAGTATTTGCCAAAATAAAATTCAAGATGAATAAGGTAGCTTCTTTCAATGCTGTAGAATCAGTAACATCATCAAATTGAATGCTGCTGAATCTTCCTCTAAGGCTTTTTCCGACCGCATAAATCCATTTGGGGACATCTTTTCTCATAATTACAGCAATTGCGAGTCTAATATATGTATAGATTGTAAATATAAAAAGCAGTAATGCAACAAATCCAAAACTCAAAGAAACTATTGAAAATCCCATAATTATTCCTCTTTTCTAAAAAATTCACACTTTGCACACCGAATATTATATCAGCTAACTATCTTAACACCGTTTTTTAGCAAATGCAATATTGATATTATACTGACACTTAAGGTTGCAATTTATAATAATAATTAATAGATGTTAAAAGCTTGATATTTTGTGAATATAGTGTATAATGGAAAGCATTAGCGTAAATTTGCTTATTTTTTGCATTACGAAGGTTTATAATACAATTAAAATTATGAGGGAGGCTGTTATGAAAACTATTAGTATTCGCAAAAAGCTGATTTTTTATTTTAGCATTATTATAGCTGTAATGATTATATTACAAACCGTAATAAGCGTTATACAGCTGAATCGTGCTTATTCAAACACCTTGGCGGCATATGAGGATAAATTTGACACGGAGATAAAGGTTGCCGTGGAAAATATAATCAGTGTTTTAAATGTTAATAATCAAAATTTATTAGATGGGAAAATAAGTGAGGCTCAGGCTTTAGAAAATGCTAAAAACATAGTCAGAAATGCCGTATATGATAATGGTGAACAGTATTTTTGGGCTGATATGGCAGACGGATTATGTATAGTTCATCCGAATAAGGAGCTTGAGGGTCTTATGAGGCTTGATTCAAAAGATGAAAAAGGTAATTTTTATATACAGGATTTTATAAAGGCAGGTAATTCAGGCGGAGGATATTCAGAGTTTTATTTTCCTAAATTAAATGGAGATATTACTTTTAGGAAAAAAGGATATACGCAAAAATTTGAACCCTACGGTTGGTATATCAGTACAGGAATATACTATGATAAAATAGAAGAATTAACCAAAGAGTTTCAAATGCAAAAGATAAGGAACACAGTTATATTATCGGCTTTTAATCTTATTTTATTGGCAGGCGGTATAGTGATAATATCCGTGGTATCCAATAAGATAACCAATCCGTTACACAAGGTAATGCAAAGATTAAAGCTTATGGCTGAGGGTGATTTAACATCTCCCGTGCCGTACATTAATACAAGAGATGAGGTGCAGACATTATCAGAGGTCACCGGTAATACCATTTCAGAATTAAATTTGGTAATAAATGATATAGAAACAAATTTAAGTCTGTTTGCGGACGGCGATTTCTCAAAGCCTGTTACATATGATTATAAACGGGACATGAGCAATATTAAAGATGCTATGAACAACATCAGGGAATCGCTTAATTCCACCCTTATGAGAATAGAGGGCGCATCGGAAGAGGTGACGTCAAGTTCCGATTCTTTATCAAGCGGGGCGCAGAGTTTGTCGCAGTCTTCCGTAGAACAGGCGTCCTCTGTGGATACATTGGTTCAGCTGGTCAACGGTGTTTCACAAAAGACCTCCGATAATACCGATACAATAAAGATGGTTGCGGATAAAATTTCAGAGGTAAACGACGTTGTAGAGAACGGCAGCGAACAGTTTAAAGGGCTTATGTCTGCAATGGGCGACATTGCTAAATCATCTAAAGAGATTGAAAAGATAATAAAGACCATAGACGACATTTCATTCCAGACCAATATTCTGGCATTGAATGCGGCGGTAGAAGCTGCAAGAGCAGGAGAAGCCGGAAAAGGATTTGCCGTTGTGGCGGATGAGGTCAGAAATCTGGCATCCAAGAGTGCCGATGCCGCAGGACAGACGGCAGCACTTATACATACGGCAATAGAAACCGTAGGAAAGGGAGAGGGGCTTGTAGATGCAACAACTCGGACTTTCTCCAATATAGTGGATATAATTAAAGAAATTTTGGATGGAAGTAATGAGATATCAGAGCTTACATTAAGTCAGGCACAGGAAATAGAAAACGTGGTGTCGGGTATAGAGAATATAAATATTACAATTCAGTCCAATTCCGCAATAGCGGAAGAAACCGCAGCGACAAGCGAGGAGCTGAATGCACAGGCTACACTTTTAAAAGATCTTATTTTACAATTTAAACTTAATGAAGACCGCTAAGACTGTAAACGTACAATAAAAGCTCCACTGCTTGGATTATATTAATTTAGGCAGTGGAGCTGATTTTTTAAAGATTATCAGTTATTTATTACCGTATCATCAGAGTCGGGGAGTATGATATTCATAAGAACACCTACAACAACCGCAAGGAAAAGACCCGATATGTTTAATGAAATTCCCGATACATTAAGTGTTATTCCTCCAATACTGGAAAAACCGAGTCCGAATACCAAAATAAGACCTACTATAGTCAAGTTTCTTGAATGTGTGAAATTAAGATTTGATTCCGCAAGAGATCTTATTCCTACAGCTGCAATCATACCGAACAGCATTATCTCCACCCCGCCCTTAACAGGGGAGGGAATAGTCTGTAAAATTGCACCGCCTTTTCCGAACAGCCCCAAGATGATTGCAAAAATTGCGGTCATTCTTAGGATTGAGGGATTATAATTCTTTGTGGTAGCCAAAACTCCCGTATTTTCAGAATATGTGGTGTTCGGCGGACCTCCGATAATTCCGGCAAAGGCTGTAGCCAGTCCGTCACCTATAAGCGTTCTGTGAAGCCCCGGGTCAAGCAAAAAATCTTTTCCGACCACGGTGCTGTTTGTCGTAATATCTCCTATATGCTCCATAAATGTAACCATGGTTATAGGAGCGATTGACAGGACAGCACCCAAATCAAACGTAGGAACAGACATAAAGGGAACACCGTTTGCATCTGATGTATGAAAGGGAATGTTTATCCAAGGTGCGTTTATAATTGCTGAAAAATCCATATTGTAGATTCCCATACCGGATAATATAACACAAAGCAGATAGCCTGATACTATTCCGATTAATATAGGAACAAGTTTAAAAAATCCCTTAGCGAAAATTGAGCAGATTATTACCACAAACAGCGTAAATAGAGCTATTCCGAAATTTATGCCGACATCTTTAGTGACTCCGTTGCTGAAGCCGAGCCCCCCGGTAGCATCTGTAATTGCCGTACCTGCCAAGTTTATTCCTATTACCACGATTACAGAACCGGTAACAACCGGCGGAAAAATTTTCTTTATTCTCTCAGCTCCGATTAAATATGCAATTAAGGCAAAAATCAGGTAGATTAATCCTGATACAATTATTCCGCCCTGAACCAAGGGTACATTTTTCGGAATTATTTGACCGTCAGGTCTTACAATAGAGGTGATAGCAGCCAGAAATGCAAATGATGAACCCAAGAATACGGGAACTTTAAAGCCTGTACATAAATGAAAAATAAGAGTGCCTATACCGGCTGAAAAGAGAGCCAGTGAGGGATTAAGTCCTGTTATCAGCGGTACAAGTATTGTAGCGCCGAACATTGCAAAGAGGTGTTGAACACTGAGCAAATAATCTTTGCCGGTAAAACTTTTGGCAAAAACAGTTTTTTTCATAAAATCCTCCTTTACTGTTTTTCTTTTCTTTTTGTTGCTGATACATCTTAGCAGATTGTTGAAAATAATGCAAGACTTAGAGTTTTAAATTGCAGTTTTATGTTTTGATTAAACGGAAAATACAATTACTTGAAAAAAATATAAAAATAAGATATAGTATGAGCTTGTACAGGTTTTAATTTTTTAAGGAGAAGTTAATAAAATGGTAAATGAAATAATCCTGACATTATCTCTTATTTTAGAATTTTTAGCGGTGGTAATATTATTTAAAATATTAAAAAAACAGGGACTTTATTTATGGACTGTATTGGTAACCATATTGGCAAACATAGAGGTTTTAATTTTGGTAAAGGCTTTCGGAATGGAAATGACCTTGGGAAACATACTGTTTGCCTCATCATTTTTAGTGACGGACATATTAAGCGAGTTCTATGGGAAGCAGGCATCAAAAAAAGCGGTGTTATTGGGCACCGCCACATCTATATGTACCACCCTTATTACAGCATCTTGGCTTTTTTATATTCCAAGTGAAAATGACATAGCCTACGGGCATATCAGAGCCATATTTTCAAACACCCCGAGGGTTATGATAGCAAGTATTATAGTTTATATAATAGTACAATTTTTTGATGTTTGGCTGTATCACTTAATTTGGGGCATTACTGAAAAATTATCCAATGATAAAAAAAGATATTTATGGCTTAGGAATAACGCTTCCACCATAACATCTCAATTATTAAACACGGTTTTGTATACATTTTTTGCCTTTTTCGGCGTTTATGATATTAAAACATTAATATCAATAATTATATCAAGCTATATAATCTTCGTAGTTACAAGCATTTGCGATACTCCATTTATTTATCTTTGCAGAGTAATCTATGAAAGGGAGAAAAATGACTAAAGAAGAGAAATACCTTGCAAGACAGTTAAAAAAACAACAAAATATTGAAAGACAAAGACTGTTGGAAGAAGAACAGCTGAGATTAGATGAAAAGTATATGTCGGAAGCGATAAAACAGGCAAAAAAGGCTGAAAAAATAGGAGAAGTTCCTATCGGTTGTGTAATAGTATATGATAACATTATAATAGGAAGAGGTTACAACAGGAGAAACAGGGACAAGACGGTTTTGGCACACGCCGAAATTTCCGCTATAAAAAAGGCATGTAAATACTTGGGAGATTGGCGGCTGGAGGGCTGCACATTATATGTTACATTAGAACCCTGCCCTATGTGTGCCGGCAGCATAATTCAGGCAAGGGTTGACAGGGTGGTTATAGGGGCGATGAATAAAAAGGCGGGTTCTGTGGGCAGTATAATAAATATGTTTGAAATAAAAGAATATAATCATCACCCGAACCCGGTATATAATGTGATGGAGAATGAATGCTCTGAAATATTAACTGAATTTTTCAAAAAACTGAGACTTAAAAAAGCTTAATATACAAAAAATTCGCAAAAATTAAGGAAAAAATTCTATTGACAAATGGTAATATAAATAGTATAATCGTGTAAGATATGACGAAAAAAGGAGGTGTTTCGATAATGTCAATATGTCCTAAAAATAAACATTCAAAGGCAAGGCGTGATAAAAGACGAGCGAACTGGAAGATGACAGCTCCTAATCTCGTTAAATGCAGTAAATGTGGCGAATTGATATTGCAGCATAGGGTATGTAAGAAATGCGGCACATATAATAAAAAAGAAGTTATCCGGATGGATAATGATTAATACTGAATTTGAGTGCTCCATACTGTTTAGGTAGGGAGTACTTTTTTTATAAAATAAAAGGAGATTACATAGATGAGTATAATTGCAGTAGATGCTATGGGAGGAGATTTTGCTCCTGATGAGATTATATTAGGGTGCATTGAATCATTAAAGTATGGAAGCGATCATAGGATAAAGCTGTTCGGCAGGGAGAACTTATTAAAAGAAAAATTACGCAGCTTTGATTATGACAGGAATAGAATAGAGATAGTAAATGCCGGTGAGGTGATTGCCACCGCAGAGGCTCCTGTCAATGCAATCAGGACAAAAAAGGACTCATCTATGGTTAGAGCATTAACTGCCGTAAAAGAAAAAGAGGCGGTAGGGCTTGTATCTGCCGGTAACACCGGAGCTTTACTTGCGGGCGGTCAGATGATTATAGGCAGGATAAAGGGCGTAAACAGAGCACCGTTAGCCAATCTTTTACCCACTCAAAACGGCAAAAACGTATTGATGCTCGACCTTGGTGCAAATGTGGATATAAAGCCGTTAAATATATTGCAGTTTGCGATTCTGGGTACAATATATATGCAAAAATATCTTAAGCTCAGTGATCTTCCGAAAGTCGGAATAATAAACATAGGTGCGGAGGAAGAAAAAGGTAATGCCTTGGTCAAGGAAAGCTTTCCCATATTAAAAGAATGCAGAGAAATTAACTTTGTGGGCAGTGTGGAATTTTCAGATGTGTTAAAGGGTGATGTTGATATAGCGGTCTGCGAGGCGTTTGTCGGAAATGCAATATTAAAAACCATTGAGGGGACTGCCGATTTTCTGTTAAAAGTTCTTAAAAATGCCTTTATGACAAATGCCAAGACTAAAATAGGTGCTATGTTGGTGAAAAAAGAGCTGAAAGATGCAATGAAAATTTTAGATGTTTCAGAATATGGCGGAGCGGTGCTTTTAGGACTTAACGGATTGGTTGTAAAGGTACACGGAAACTCTAAACAAAGTGAGGTCAAAAATGCCATATTACAGGCGGCGGCATTTGATAAGAACGGAATAAATCAGATAATAGAGGAAAACTTTAAATGATTGAAAACGCTATAGACATCAGTTTGCTGTCAGAGCTTGAGAATAAGATAGGCTATAAATTTAATGATAAAGACTTGCTGACATCCGCATTAACTCACAGATCTTACGGGAATGAAAATAAGCTGTTTCATAATATCAGCTACGAGAGGCTGGAATTTTTGGGCGATTCCTTATTAGGCTTTGTTACAGCAGATTATTTATATAAATACAGTCCCAAACTAAAAGAGGGAACAATGTCCAAATATAAATCAAAGCTCGTGAGTGAAAATGCGTTGGGAAAGAGTGCAAGAAGACTTTCCATCGGCAAATATCTGTTGATGTCAAAAGGTACCGTTATGACAGGGGGCAGGGACAATAATTCCATATTGGCTGATGTAATGGAGGCAATCTGTGCAGCCGTTTATCTTGATTCAGGTATTGATGAGGCTGTTAAATTTTTATATAAAAATGTTCTGAATAATTTTATAATTAATGAAATAGAAGAGGATAGCAAGTCAAAGCTTCAGGAACTGTTGGCTGCCGATTCAAAAACTCCTTCATATAAGCTGTTAAGTCAGAGCGGACCTGACCACAAAAAGAACTTTGAAGTGGCGGTTTTTGTTGATGGTGTTGAGTTAGGCAGGGGAGTAGGTTTCAGTAAAAAGGAAGCACAGATGTGTGCGGCAAGAGAGGCACTTAAAAAAATATAGGCGGGTTGAAAAAATGTATTTAAAAGCTATAGAGGTACAAGGCTTTAAGTCCTTTGCAAATAAGATGAGACTTGATTTTAATGACGGTATTACAGGAATAGTGGGTCCAAACGGCAGCGGAAAGAGCAATGTGGCGGATGCGATGCGATGGGTTTTGGGAGAACAGAGTGCCAAGACTCTTAGAGGATCCAATATGCAGGATATAATTTTTGCAGGTACTACTCTTAGAAAACCGCAAAGCTATGCCTATGTAGCTATAGTTTTAGATAATAAAGGCAGGAAGCTTAAAATAGATTTTGATGAAGTAATAGTAGCCAGGAAGGTCTACAGATCGGGTGAAAGCGAATATTTGCTTAATAATTCCGTTTGCAGATTAAAGG
>CAUUGW010000030.1:0-11841 GCA_963544785.1 uncultured Lachnospiraceae bacterium
CGGGATCAGCAATGGTTATAGCCGATTTGGCAGCCGAGGGAGAGTCAATAATAGAGGATATTCATTATATAAAGCGTGGATATGACGGTTATGAGAAAAAATTAAAATCTCTCGGAGCCGATATAGAAATTGTCTATGCCGAAAAGGCTATAGAATAGATATTAAAAAGGAGGATTAGTTATGTATAAATATTTGTTTACTTCGGAATCGGTTACAGAGGGGCATCCTGATAAGATTTGCGATGCAATTTCAGATTCTATTTTAGATGCTTTATTAAAATATGATAAAAACAGCAGGGTAGCCTGTGAAACCTGTGCAACCACCGGTCTTATTTTGGTAATGGGTGAAATTACAACAAATTCTTATGTGGATATACAAAAGATAGTCAGACAGACTATTTTAGACATCGGATATGATAATTCAGATTACGGTTTTGACGGTAACACCTGCGGTGTGATTGTAGCTATAGATGAGCAGTCAAATGATATAAAAATCGGAGTTGACGAGGCTATAGAGATTAGAAAAGCTGATAAAACCGATGATTTGGACACAATAGGAGCAGGCGATCAGGGGCTTATGTTCGGTTATGCCACAAATGAAACGGAAGAATATATGCCTTATCCGATTATGACGGCTCATAAGCTGGCAAGACAGCTCACAAAGGTCAGAAAGGACAAGATATTGACATATCTTCGTCCTGACGGTAAAACACAGGTGACTGTGGGCTATGACGAAGACGGAAAGGTTGCCGGAATTGATACGATAGTGGTATCCACACAACACTCTCCGGACGTTACGGAAGAAAAATTACGTGAAGATATTATAAAATATGTGATTGAGGCTGTTATTCCCAAAGAAATGATTAATAAGGATACGAAGATATTTATTAATCCCACAGGCAGATTTGTGCTTGGCGGACCGCACGCCGATTCGGGACTTCCAGGCAGAAAAATAATAGTGGATACTTACGGAGGCTATGCAAGACACGGCGGTGGAGCTTTTTCAGGAAAGGATCCCACAAAGGTAGACAGATCGGCGTCTTATGCTATCAGATATGCCGCTAAAAACATAGTGGCATCAGGGCTTGCCGATAAATGTGAGATACAGGTGTCTTATGCAATAGGCAAGGCTAAGCCCACATCAATATTTGTGGATACTTTCGGAACGGGCAAAATTGATGACCATAAAATAGAAGAAATAGTAGTTAAGCATTTTGATTTAAGACCGGCAGGAATTATAAAAATGCTTGATTTACAAAAACCTATCTATAAGCAGACCTCATCTTACGGACATTTCGGAAGAGATGACCTTGATCTTCCGTGGGAAAAATTGGATAAGGTTGATGAATTAAAAAAATATCTGAATTAAATTAAAGGGAAATATATGGGCGGTTATAATAGGATTTTTTTGGCATCGGGTTCTCCAAGAAGAAGAAAGCTTTTATCAGATGCCGGGCTTTTGTTCAGTGTCTTTGAAAACAATGTTGACGAGAATATAAATAATGACAGCCCCTTAGAGCTTTGCAAATTGCTTGCCGTAAAAAAATGTCAAGCTGCAATTACGTCGCTTATTAAGATGTACCCTGATCATACCTTTACCGTTATAGCTGCCGATACCGTAGTTTGTGTCAAAGACACAATACTTGGGAAGCCTGAGGACACAGATGATGCAAGACAGATGTTGAGGCTTTTATCCGGGAGAGAGCACAGTGTATATACCGGTGTGTCTATTATAGAGATTATTAAAGGTAAAATTTCTAAAAACATTGATTTTGTGGAGGAAACTAAGGTTTTATTCGATACGCTCTTTGAAAAAGAAATTGATGCTTATATAATGACACAAGAACCTTTTGATAAGGCGGGTTCTTATGCGATACAAGGCATAGGCTCAAGGTTTGTAAAGGGCATAATCGGGGATTATAATAATGTGGTGGGATTTCCGATTAACCGTATTTTAAGAGCTATGAAAGAGAATAATCTTATTTATGAGCATAGAAAATGCAGGGCTGCGGTGTTTGATTTGGACGGTACAATAATGAATACCATAGACTCTCTTGCATTATCCGGAAATATGTTGCTTAAAGTTTACGGAAAGTCACCGCTTCCTTTAGAAAATTATTTTTATTATGTGGGTGACGGAGCCAAAAAGCTCGTCGAGAGGATTTTAAATGCCTCAGGTATTGATGCAAGCTCTAATTTAGATGAGGCATATTCGGTTTATTCGGGCATTTTTTCAAAAAACAGGGATTATAAGGTTCTGCCCTATATGAATATTGTTGAAGTATTAAAGGAGCTTAAAGCTCGTGGAATAAAGCTGTTTGTTTACACCAACAAGCCCGATAAGGAGGCTAAAAAAATCCTTAACACGATGCTTGGAGAGGATATGTTCGATGATATCAGGGGTGATACAGGTTCTAAGGATTTAAAGCCTGATCCGAAAGCAGTGCTTAAATGGTCGCAGATGTATGATATTGCTACGGAGCAGATACTTTATTTAGGGGATACCGATACCGATATGAAGACAGGCAACAATGCAGGTGCTTATACCGTGGGTGTGTCTTGGGGATTCAGAAAGAGAGCTGAATTGTTTACCGCAGGGGCATACGATGTCATTGATGAACCTTCACAGATATTAAATTATTTCTAATATAATTTTCCAATAGGTAATTTTGGAAAAAGTCTATGGTTTAATAGATTATTTTAACATAAAATAGGGAGGTTGAAAATGAATAATAGGATATTAGGTAATACTGTATTTAAAACAGCATTTATTTTTGCTGTTATGTCTGCTCTTCTTTTTTCTTCCTGTGGCTCAAAAAATAAAGAAATTGCAGAAACGTCCGCTTCAAGCGGTTATGAACCTCAAGTCGTTTATGATTCGTATGAAGAGGCAAAGTCCGAAATTGCGGATTATAGTGATGATACGGCGTCTACGGAAAGTGCTAATTTAGGAAACGATATTGCATCAGACAGTCTTAATAAGGAAAATACGTCCGATAAGTTAATAATCAGAAATAATCTGTATATTGAAACGAAAAACTTTGATAAGTACATATCGGCAATAGAAAATATGCTCATTAAAGAGGGCGGATATATAGAACAACAGAATATTTATTATGGTTATGAGGGCAGAAATGATACAAAATCCGCAAGTTATGTTATGAGAGTAAAAAAAGAAAATATGCTTTCATTTGAAAAGGGTATAGAAAATTCAGATGCCAACATAGTCAGAAAAGAAAAAACTGTAGAGAATATGACAAAAGAATATGCCGATTTAGACAGAAGAGTTAAAATAATTAAGGCTAAAGAGGACAGACTTATTGAGCTTATGAAAAAGGCGGATAAAATAAAGGACTTAATTGAAATAGAAAAAGAATTGGCTCAACTTGTGGAAAGCAGAGAGCTTTTAAGCTCACGAATGATACTGATAGACCACGATGTCAGCTATGTTTATTATAATATTGATATATCCGAAGTAAAAGAATATAAGGAAGTAAAGGCTACAAACAATAATTTTGCTTCCGATTTGGCTTATGCTTTTAAGTCCTCGATTACGGGCTTTGTTATTTTTATAAAGAATTTCATTTTATTCTTAGCTTATAATTGGCTGATAATTCTAATTCTTGTCATAATTGCCGTTTTAATCAGAAAGTTTATCATAAAATATAAGGATAAAAGGCTTTCCAAAAAAAATAAAACAGGAATAATCGACAAAAAAGAGGAATAGTATGATAATTGATTTTGATGATTTAAGACACGACCTTATTAATTATTTTGGAGCCGCCACCCTTACCGGCTTTCCGAATGCTTATGTCGATATTGAAAATATAAAAACAGCAGATGATAAGGAATTGTTAAAAACAGCTATAGATAACGGGTTTGACTTGAAATCTTACAGAGTTGTTGAGGATTGACCTATAAAAAGCTGTAGAGTGCCGACTCTACAGCTTTTTTATTTTAAAATTTTAAATGATTATCTGTTCGTAAAATAAAATATCTTGACATTATTCCGCTATAGTTATATACTTGTATACAAGTCTATCAGTATTTAGATATGCTGAAATACCGAGACAAGATATAGACTTATATTTATATCAAAATAACTATTGATTGGAGATTTAGTGATGTTAGAGTTATCTAAGAAGAGTAATTTGCTTGAGCAAAAAATTTATGAATATTCGCTTCAAGACGTTGAAAATCCTAATTTATATCGTGAGATGTATAGCTATACGGAAGTTCCGAAGATTGTTTTTAACCACAGAAAAGTGCCTATGAATATGCCGAATGATATTTGGATAACGGATACCTCTTTTAGAGACGGGCAACAGTCTATGGCTCCATATACCGTAGAGCAGATAGTGGACTTATATAAGCTTATGAATAAATTGGGAGGACCTTTCGGTATAATAAGACAGTCCGAATTTTTTATCTACACGAAAAAAGACAGGGAGGCTGTGGATAAGTGTATGAGCTTAGACTTAAGGTTTCCTGAGGTTACCACTTGGATCAGGGCGAACAAGGAAGATTTTAAGCTTGTAAAAAGTATGGGAATAAAGGAAACCGGAGTATTGGTATCCTGTAGTGATTATCATATTTTTAAAAAGATGAATATGAGCAGAAGTCAGGCGGTGGAATATTATATTGATGTGGTAAAAGATGCCTTTGATGCGGGTGTTGTGCCAAGATGTCATTTAGAGGATATTACAAGGGCAGATTTTTACGGTTTTGTAGTGCCTTTTGTAAATAGGCTTATGGATTTATCAAATGAGGTCAAAATTCCTGTAAAGATAAGGGCTTGTGATACTATGGGCTACGGGGTTTCTTATCCCGGAGTGGCTCTTCCAAGGAGTGTTCCCGGAATTATTTACGGATTACAGCATTATTCCAATGTGCCAAGTGAAAGGCTTGAATGGCACGGTCATAATGATTTTTATAAGGCGGTTGTCAATGCTTCTACCGCGTGGATGTATGGGGCATCAAGTGTTAATTGTTCATTACTTGGAATAGGGGAAAGAACGGGGAATGTTCCGCTTGAAGCTATGGTTTTTGAGTATGCGTCTTTAAGAGGCTCGCTTGATGGAATGAATCCGCAGATAATAACTGAAATAGCGGAGTATTTTAAAAATAATATGGGTTATGATATTCCGCCTATGACTCCGTTTGTAGGAGAAAACTTTAATGTTACAAGAGCGGGAATTCACGCTGACGGGCTTATGAAAGATGAAGAGATTTATAATATTTTTGATACAAAGACGATATTGAATCGAAAACCGGGTGTTGCGGTAAGCAAGACATCGGGGCTTGCCGGAATAGCCTATTTTATGAATGAGCATTATAATTTAACCGGAGCTTCAATGGTAAATAAGGATAGTGAAATTGTTATAAAATTAAAGGATTGGGTAGATGAAATGTATGCGGACAACAGAACCACAAGCCTGTCCAATAAGGAGCTTGAAGAAAAGATAAAGGAGCTTAAAAATGATTGAATATAAGAGTGTATCGTTGGCAAATCAGGTGTTTGAAGTTCTTGAAAATGCTATATTAAGAGGAGAATTTTCATACGGAGAAATAGTAAGCGAAAAAAAGCTTGCTGAAAGATTAGGGGTAAGCAGAACCCCCGTTCGTGAAGCGATGACCAGATTATCTCACGAAAGGCTTATAAAAGATACCCCAAGCGGCAGTATAATAATAGGGATAAGAAACAAGGATTTAAGCGATTTGTCCATAGTTAAACGAAAGATAGAGCCGCTTATAGCGGATACGCTCATTGACAACTGTGACGAAGAAAATCTTGCAGAGTTTAAAGAAATGGTGGAGCAACAGGAGTTTTACAGTAAGAAAGGTGATGACGAGAAGGTTTTAAAACTGGATACAATGTTTCACGATAAGATGTATGAGATAAGCGGCAGTATAACATTTGAAAATATTTTATCGCAGATACATCATAAGCTTCTTAAATATAGGCTGGTATCTTTAAAAGATGATAAAAGAATAACAGAATCCATTAAGGAGCATAAAATGATAGTTAAGGCTATTTATGAAAAGGATAAAAAAAGGCTGAAAGAACTGCTGTTTTTACACGCAGATAATGTCTATAAGAGCATAGTGAAAGGAGTAAAAAACAATGGGACTTTCGATAGCACAGAAGATAATTAAAAGTCATCTGTTATTCGGAAATATGAATGTGGGTGAAGAGGTGGGAATAAAAATTGATCAAACCCTTACCCAAGATGCCACCGGTACTATTGTTTATTTAGAGTTTGAAACTATGAATATTCCATCTGTAAAGACGGAATTATCCGTAGCATATGTTGATCATAATACTCTTCAATCAGGTTTTGAAAATGCGGACGATCATAGATTTATACAATCATCAGCGGCAAAATACGGACTGTACTTTTCAAGACCGGGCAACGGAATTTGTCATCAGGTGCATTTAGAGCGTTTCGGTATTCCCGGCAAGACCTTAATAGGTTCAGACAGCCATACTCCCACCTGCGGGGGACTTGGAATGCTTGCGATAGGCGCAGGGGGGCTTGATGTTGCGGTGGCTATGGGAGGCGGAGCATATTATATTACTATGCCGAAAATTATAAGGGTAAATTTAAAGGGCAGGTTAAGACCCTTTGTAACAGCTAAGGATATAAGCCTTGAAATCTTAAGGATTTTGACGGTAAAGGGCGGAGTTGGTGCAATTATCGAATGGGGAGGCTCAGGTGTAAAAACACTGTCCGTTCCCGAAAGGGCTACCATTACAAATATGGGAGCGGAGCTTGGAGCTACCGCCTCGATTTTTCCCTCAGATGAGATAACGGAAAAGTTTTTACAAGCACAGGGAAGAGGTGATGACTTTATACCGCTAAAAAGTGATGAAGATGCTGAATATGACAGGGTGATAGACATAGACTTATCGACACTTGAACCGCTGATTGCCTGCCCTCACAGCCCCGATAACGTAAAACGGGTGGCGGATATTGAGGGAACAAGGGTCGATCAGGTGTGTATAGGGTCTTGTACCAATTCAAGCCTCCTTGATATGCTTAAGGTATCTGCAATGTTGAAAGGTAAAAGAATAGATAATAATGTGAGCCTGTCCATATCACCCGGCTCTAAACAGGTCTTGGAGATGTTGTCGGATATGGGGGCTTTAAGTAATATTATTTCATCGGGGGCGAGGCTTCTTGAATGTGCCTGCGGGCCCTGTATAGGAATGGGATTTTCTCCTAATTCAAGCGGTGTGAGTCTTAGAACCTTTAACAGAAACTTTGAGGGACGCAGCGGAACAAAAGATGCACAAGTTTATCTTGTATCCCCTGAAACCGCTGTAGCTTCCGCACTTTTTGGAAGTATTAAAAATCCTATGAGTTTAAGCCTTGACGGATATGACAAGGTTACGGTTCCGAGCAGTTTTAAGGTAGATGACGGCTCTATTATAAAACCGTTACCGGAGGAAAAAAGGCGTGATTTTGAAATTTTAAGAGGGCCTAATATAAAGCCCTTTCCGAACAGTAATCCTTTAGATGATAAAATTAAGGCTGAGGTTATATTAAAGGTTTCAGATAACATCACCACCGATCATATTATGCCGGCAGGCTCTAAAATTTTACCGTACAGATCCAATATTCCCTATTTATCCAAGTTCTGCTTTGAGATATATGACAGGGATTTTGCAAAAAGGGCGATTGATGCAAAAAGCGGAATTATTATAGGGGGTAATAACTATGGACAGGGTTCATCAAGAGAGCACGCGGCTTTGGTTCCGTTATATCTGGGAATAAGAGCCGTAATTGTAAAGAGTTTTGCAAGAATACACTTATCCAATCTTATAAATGCCGGAATATTGCCGTTAACTTTTAAAAATTTCGATGATTACGACGCAATAGCTCAGGGAGATAAGCTTGTTTTGGACAATATTTTTGAGGGTCTTAATACAGGAGAGTTTAATTTAATAAACAGTACAAAGAAACTTGAATATAAGCTTATCGGTGTATTTACTAACAGGCAGAAAGAGATTTTGTTATCGGGAGGCTTATTAAAATACGTAGGGAGGTTAAAGCTTAGTAATGATAGATAAAAATACAGAAATATTGCGTGCCTGTGAGCATTTAAAAATGCTTCTTAATGAGCAGTATGACAGGGTGGAAAGGCTTTTAAGCGATGAAAAGTGCAATTTCAATTTATCAGATAAAAAAATAATAATAGGTTTAATTGACGGCGACGGAATAGGGCCTGTTATTATGAGAGAAGCAAGAAAGGTGCTTAAAGAGCTTTTAAAAGATGAGATAGATGACGGAAAGGTAGTATTAAAGGATATAGAAGGACTTACTATTGAAAACAGATTGGCTCTTAAAAGCTCGGTGCCTGATTATGTGCTTGATGAAATAAAATCCTGTTCCGTCTTATTAAAAGGACCTACAACCACGCCTAACGGCGGAAGTATGGAAAGTGCGAATGTCACCTTGAGGCGTAAACTTGATTTGTTTGCCAATGTCAGACCCGTAAAAGTGGCTGAAAAAGGGATAGATTGGATATTTTTCAGAGAAAACACGGAAGGGGAATATGTGCTTGGAAGCAGGGGAGTTCAGCTGTTTGATGATGAAAGGCTGTTTGCACTTGATTTTAAGGTAACCACAGATATCGGGACAAGAAGAATAGCAAGGGCAGCCTTTGATTATGCAAAAAATAATAACAAGAGATATGTTTCTTTAGTCACTAAGGCAAATATTATGAAAAAAACCGACGGTCTTTTTTCAAAAATTGTTCGTGAAACGGCAAAGGATTATGAGGGAATAGAGCTTGAAGAGCAGTATGTGGATATTTGCGCCGCCAATCTGTTAAATGAGGGGGTTAGAGAGAAATTTCAGGTGTTTATTTTACCTAATTTATATGGGGATATAATTACCGATGAAGCGGCTGAAATACAAGGAGGAGTCGGAACGGCGGGTTCTGCCAATATAGGAAGCAGGTATGCTATGTTCGAGGCGGTTCACGGGTCAGCACCTAAAATGGTGGAAGAAGGATTGGCGGAATTTGCCAATCCGTCGAGTATTTTAAGTGCCGCAGTAATGATGTTAAATCATATAGGACTTAATGAAAAGGCGGATTTATTGCAAAAAACTTTAGATAAGGCAAGAAAGGACAGCGGACTTAAAGAGCGCTTGGACAGATATGAAATAAAAGCTTCAACCTTTACAGATGAGCTTATTAAAAATTTTAATATCTGAAATTCAGTATATTTTTTAAAGCTCCACACAGTATTTTAAGAACAGCTGATTTAAAATATTGTGTGGAGTGTTTTTTATAACAGGTTTTTAAGCGTTAATTCAAAGTTGGTTCCGAATTCTCTTTTGTCTTTTAAGTCAAGGCTTTTGCCGATGGTTTTTCTGATATATTTTGAGGTATCGTAAATGGCTTCGTGCATAGTTTTTCCTTTGAGTATATAACCGCAAATAAGGGCGGTCAACATATCTCCGGTTCCTGAAAAGCTTCCTATTTTATAGTCTACTCCCGAATATCCGCAGTCATCTTTTTTGACAAAAATATTATAAACCATTTCTTTTTTGTTCTCATCAATATACTTTATTCCGGTAACCACTACAGTTTCAAGCTTATCTTTTAGAAGCTGCGTTGCCACATTTTTAATTTTTTCAAGATAGGCATCTATATCAAGATTTTTGTGTATAATTAACTGTTCGTAGGGGGTGTCGGATAATAGGCAGAGCTCTGTAATGTTCGGTGTAATAATATTTGCTTTTTTTATTATGGTTTTTAGTCTTGCAGCATAATCATCGTTAAAAAAACTGAACATCTTTCCGTTATCGCCGAGAATAGGATCAACTAATACAACCGTATCTTTTGCAGTCAGCTTATCTATACAGTTTTCAACGAGTTCTATCTGATCTTTCGACATCATAAAACCTACAATAATTCCGTCAAGTGAAACATTTTCTTTTTTCCAGTCATCAATGGTATTTTCATCTGCTCACTTAAATCCGTGAAGTGATATGATGAAAAGGCGCTTTGACAGGAAAAAACTCCGGTCGGTAATGGTAATACGGAGTGTCCCAAAGCGTTGATTATCGGGAGCTGAACCGCCATCGAGCAACGTCCGATACCGGACAAATCGTTTATTATTGCAACATTTTTCATTTATATAAAACTCCTTTTGAATAGTTCTGTCTTTTATTTAATAATAGTATTAAGGATTTGTCAATATCTTTTACTATTAAAATTATTACAAAATAAGAGTTGTAAAAACTATTGTAATTGTATTTATTAAGTGTTATAATTTTAACACTCTTTTGACAATAGGGAAATAATATGTTTAGAAAGGATACGATTTTATGAAGAAATTTTTGCTGCTTGCAGCGGTTTTCGCTCTTATGCTGACCGCCTGCAACACAGTCAAAAAAGGAGCGGAAACATTCGGTAAAAAGGAGGATAATGTAAATATGCAACAGACACTTGAAACAGGAAAAGACGAAACTTTTATCAAGACTGACAAAAAAAATATACGAACCATATATTTGGCGGGAGGATGCTTTTGGGGAGTCGAGGGATATTTTTCCAAGGTAAAAGGAGTGGTATCAACCGAGGTAGGTTATGCTAACGGAAAGTCGGAAAATGCAGACTATCAGAGCCTTAAGGAAACGGATCATGCTGAAACCGTAAAGGTTGACTATGATATGTCGCTTTTATCAATAGAGGAGGTTTTGCTGCACTATTTCAGAGCAATAGATCCGAAATCCGTTAATAAGCAGGGAAACGATGTCGGAAGACAGTACCGTACGGGTGTGTACTACACGGATGAAAACGATCTTGCCGCAATTAACAGGATATTTGCATATGAGGAAAGCCTGCACGGAGGTATCGAGGTTGAAAAGGCCAAGCTTGAGCATTTTATACCTGCCGAAGACTATCATCAGGACTATCTTGAAAAGAATCCGGGCGGATATTGTCACTTAAATCTTAATCTTGCAAAAGAACCTCTGATGCAGGAGGAATACAAGAAATTCAAAGAAGCGACACAAGACGGAAAGCTTGATGATCTCAGCTATTCGGTGATGAAGAAGAACGACACGGAGAAACCGTTCAGTTCCCCTTTAAACGATGAGTATCGAAAGGGAATTTACGTGGATAAAATCACGAAAGAACCCCTCTTTGCATCCAAGGATAAGTTTGATTCGGGATGCGGTTGGCCGAGCTTTTCAAAGCCCATATTATCGGGAACTATAAAATACAATGAGGATAGCTCGCATAATATGCAAAGAATTGAAACCAGATCCGCAAACGGCGATAATCACTTGGGACATGTGTTCAATGACGGACCTAAGGATAAGGGCGGCTTAAGATACTGTATAAACGGTGCGGCACTTGAGTTCGTACCTTTTGAAGAGATGGATGCGAAAGGCTACGGAGAATATAAGATACTGTGTGAGTAATCTATATCATTCATAAAATATAATATGCGGTTCAAAGAAGGACTGTCACATTAAGAGTGGAATAGACAATATTTTGTCTATTCCATTCTTAATTCTATAGCCGCTTTTTTAGTTAGCACAAGCAAACCTGCTAAACATCAAATTGTATCTAATAAAAGTCTTGTAATTTTTTATAAATAAGATTATAATATGTGTTAGAAATAAAACAAAAAAGTTGTAAAATCAACCCATCATTTTAAGGAGGATTTTTATTGGTGGAAGAATATATCAAGGTTTTAAGAAATTCTCCGCTTTTTACGGGACTTAAAGACGATGAAATCTTAACAATGCTTAAGTGTATGTCTCCCAGAATTACAAAGCATGAAAAGGGCAGCACTATTATAAGACGGGGGGATATTTTA
>CAUUGW010000031.1:0-11459 GCA_963544785.1 uncultured Lachnospiraceae bacterium
ATATTTGCTCAGTGGATCATCTAGAATATGCTTATTCCCCATCAGAAGAAATGGTAAGTGCTCATTATTATCAAAATCCATGAACGTAGCAGCTGTGAAGACATAACTGTTTTTACCTGGGAACCAATTCTTTAGATACAGCTTTACCTCTTCTATACGTCGTAGCCAAAACAAATTTATTTCATCTAGTGCTTCTGGAGCATAGGCACTTTTAAATTTTGGTAAAAGTGATACAAGTAATTTCTTATATTCTATTTGAATTAAATGAATTTTATTTAATAATAGGTTTGAGTTCATAGTTTATAATCTCATTTAGTAGCTGTTCTGGTATACCATAAAGTTCATTTAGAAATAATATCGTTTTATTCATAATCATCACGCAATCTGGTAAAACAGTCTTTAGCACTATCTCATCTTCAATATCTGGAACACAATGATATTTATGAGCAGGATTATTACACTTTAAAAGCGATGATTCACGAATTGCACCCCATAAGCCATGTTCAAAAGAAGAGTCATAATCATAATATAGACCAAAAAGGCTCTTCTCATTAACACTTTCAGCCTTAGACCTTATATTTTGTTTATCAAAGTATCTTGTATCCATATTAATAAATTCCTCTCCCTTAAATTCATTAACTATTGCCTCAATATATTTTTCATCAAAGTGAGATTCTTCCAAGCAGTCACTTTCTCTGTGTCTGGCCAAAACTAACTTATACAATCCCATACCATATAACCGATAATCACGCCAGATATTTTCATGAAAGGCTTCATTTTTCATTAGATATTTCATCATAATATAATCTTCTATTAAAACACGTACACAACTTCTTCCAGAGATGGAATTAAATAATTGATGTCTATATATCTCTTTTAAACGCTTATAAGAATATGTTGCTATTCCAAGCAAAACATTCATTTTTTCATCAAGCATATTAGATGCAATAAGCAATTCTGAAAGATAAACAAATAGCTCATGCAAACTCTCCATGTATGCTGTTATACTTCTATTTTCCTCTGGAAAATTAATAACAAATATATCACATTCTGTCATTTCACTTACACACCTCCAAAAACCTTTTAAATATTCAGAATCGGTATTTTCAAAAGTTAAAATCATCATTTCTAAAGAACGAACTGTAGGTCGAGCCACCCGCATTATTTCATCAATGTGCTTTGATGCTGGATATGATATCAGTAGATTTACTTGTTCTTTCAATAAATGCATTTTCCCAGAAAGTATATTGAAATATACTGCTACAAATCTTATATCAGTTGCTTCATTAGACTGATGATCCATTATTTCACTCATAGTCTCAACTATTGCTTTACATCTATCTTCAATACCTTGTTTATAAATATAAAAGTATTTAGCAAAAACTGGAGCTTGACTAACTGTAAGAAAAATAGTTAACGGTGAAATTGCATCCTTAACTCCTAAAGAAATAATGTATTCATAGATCTCCTCTTGTATATTCGTATCTATCTTTAATATCTCTGATAATCTTACTGTGTATAAATCTGGAGCTACGTTATGAATTTTAGAAATGATATAATATAATTTTTTCAACCCTTCTTCTCTACCAAAATATTTCAAAATCAAACCAATCCAAATATACTCAGGCATTCTACCATATGTCCATGATTTTTCATCCTCTAATTCTTTCATCATCGGCAAAGAATTTAATGGTGTTATAAATCTCCCCTTTTTAAAAGTATGTTCAGATAATTTACTATTTCTCATCAATATGCTCTCTCCATCCTTTCCAATTTTCAAATACTTTAATCAAAGATTATATGCATAATTAACCTAAAAAATATATCAATTCATGTTTTATTTCTCTATTAGAGGGCTTAAAACCCCATGTTCATCGCTACTATTTCCCGCTGTCATAATTATTACACTATACCTAGGTGGAAAGTCGTATAGTAATATGAAAACTTATAAATCATAATTTATCTATTAATTACTTAAAATAATTATTTCTTTCCCTCTAATTTTTTAATACCACTATCACCAAGTTTTTCAAGTGATATCAATTGTGTTCTTGCAAGTTTTCTAAGTTCTATCATCCTTTCCTTTTGTTCCATACCTTTACCGATAAGAATTGCATTATAGCTTTCCATATTGGCAAGCACCAGTAACTCATTCAGACTTGCATAGTCCCTCATATTACCTTTCAAATCTGGATTTTCTTCACGCCACTGTTTTGCTCGCTTATTAAATAAGGCAACATTGAGCATATCTGCTTCACTTGCATATTTATAGGATAACTGTTCGTTGGTAAGATCCTTTAATAGATATTCTTTGATTGCATCTGTATGGATTTTATAGTTAATCTTAGAAATTTCTCTATTCAAATTCCAACCTAATGATAGCTTAGAATTTTCATCTGACTTAATCCTTTTATAGTCTTGGATTAAATAGAGCTTAAACTCTGCTGAAATCCATGAAGCAAATTCCATTGCTATATCAGGATGAGCGAACGTTCCTCCGCCTCTCCCAGATTTAGAAACAATACCGATCGCATTTGTATTTTCAATCCATCTTTGAGGTGATAATGTAAATGCATTTGTTCCTGCTTCCTTTCTAAAGGAGTCGAATTCGACCCCTTTAAAATTAGGATTGTGAATAGTCTCCCAGAGACCAAGGAATTCAATTGTATCTATTACTCTTAGCCAGTTTTTAACAACATCTTTAGGTTCATGCACATTTTTGTATCTTGCAATATCCGTTAGACTTATATAGTCATTTTTAAAATCTTCAGTATAAATTTGAATAGCAAAACCTTTTGCTTCGATCGTGTCTTTTTTCACCTTAGACATGTGAGTTCCTCCTTTATGCTGATGTACTGTTTACAACATTTATTTTCGTAATAACTGCTCTAAACAGCACACCAACGATTCATTTTTTTGATTTTAAACTTTGGTAGAAGCTCTAAAACCCTTGTATTTACTTGACTATTTGCCACTGTCATTATTATGATACGAAACCCCACCGCAAAGTCCCAAACATAGCTATACTTGTTTATCATACAAAGTTTTGCCATCAACTCGGTAACGTATCTTGGTATCATTACTACATCATTTTTATCACTATCAGGAATATCCACCCACTCATTCAAAACATTAAATAACTTTCCCGTAAAGTCTAAATGCTTTGCTGATGTGAAGATAGGCATTATATTATTTTTGACATTTGTATAGACTGTCTTGAGTTTACTTTCTCCATTTACAGCTTTCCATAAATCAGAGTAGACAAAAACTCTTGATAGATCGTTTATAATCATTGCTTTCTTTTCACTCGGTAAATTCTTTTCTTCCAAGAACGATGAAATTTTGTTAATAATTACTACTCCGTTTTTTTGTTTCAATAAATAATTTTATATCCGGAAAATTCGTACCTTTCCCACCGTTTTTAGACGGTGCTTGCTTTAGAGATTGTTCAATTTCGTGGTTGATACTTTCTGTTTTTGTGTAATACTTTATGCTTTTATCTTTTGATAACCACTTTTTAGCAATATCCTCAATTTGTTCTTCAATGCTTTTAGCCATTTTCTCTAATCTCCTTCAGCTATATCACAAGAATAATTTAGGTTTTTTTCCACCTTTTTATTTCAAATTTATTTTATAATAAATCGCTAAACTAATCAATAATAGATAAAAAATTTAGCCGAATTCCCTTATTTAAGACTTTTAATTTTTTAATTTCATTAAATTAAAACAATAATACAATATTTTTTATATATTAATGTCAATAACTATGTCAATATGTCAATAATCTTTTAGATAAAAATTTAAAATAGCCTATATACTATATTTTCAGATATATAAATTTTGACAATAAAAGTTTAAAATAATTAAAACATTTAAATACATTTTTATTAAATCAACGTTATATATGGATTTACTTAACTAAAAAAATGTCAATAATTTCTTAAACTTAATAATAGTTGAAAAAATTATAAATTTGTTATAAAATTATAAAATGATTTGCTTATATTATCTATATGAAAGCTTACTTTCAATATAGATAATATAGACAAATCACTAAGGTATATCATATGAAAAGGGGGTATCAATTATGGAACTGTCTAAGCAGGATTGGGATATTATATTACTTCGTGTAAAAAATAAAATGGATTTATACGACATAACATTTGAAACGTGGCTGAAACCTTTGATGATAAATAAAATAGAAGGAAAGACAATATTTATTTCCGCTGCCGACATAAATTCTGCCCAAATAGTTACAGAAAGATACTATACCCAGATTATTGAAGAATTAAAATTTTACTTAAAAAACAACTCTATAGAATTAGTAATAAAAGCAGCCGATTTGCTCAATTTATCAGAAAATACAGAAGAATTTTCAAAAAATGAAATAGAAGATTTTAATAACAACACTTTTTTATCCAATATCAATTATAATTATATAGATGCAAACTTAAATGAAAATTATACATTTGAAAGTTTTGTTAAGGGTAATAATAACAGCTTTGCCTGTGAAGCTGCAAAAGCTGTGGCAAAAGATCCGGGCTGTGAATATAATCCTTTGTTCATTTATGGAGGAGTGGGTCTTGGTAAAACACATCTTATGCAATCAATCGCACACTATGTGTTAAGAAAAGATCCTAAAAAAAAGGTTCTTTATATAACAAGTGAATTTTTTACAAACGACTTAATTGACGCAATTGGATGTAATAATAATGCTTCAATCAATGAATTTAGAGAAAAATATAGAAATAATGATATATTACTCATAGACGATATACAGTTTATTATTGATAAAGAGGGAATTCAGGACGAATTTTTCCATACATTTAATACCTTATATCAAAATCATAAACAAATAGTAATATCATCTGACCGACCTCCTAAAGAATTAAAAACTCTTAATGAAAGAATAACTTCACGTTTTTCTCAGGGACTTATAGCGGACATTATTCCACCTGATTATGAAATGCGTGTTGCGATTTTAAAGAAAAAAGAAGAACTTGAAAAAATTTTTGTTGATGATGATGTCTTAAAATATATTGCGAGCAACATCACAGCCAATGTCAGAGAGCTTGAAGGAGCTTTAACAAAGGTAATTGCTTTTTCAAATATAGAAAAATGTGAACTGACTGTAGATTTTGCAAAAACCGTATTAAAGGATATGGTTAACAATAAAAGCACAGATGTTATTACTCCTCAAAAAATAATCAGTGTGGTGGCAAGACATTTTAGAATATCTCCGAGTGAAATTACCGGAAAAAGCAGAGTACAATCAATTGCAGATGCAAGACATATAGCCACTTATCTTATTAAATCATTGCTCCCCGATATGAAAATGACAGCTATTGCTGACTTTATGAACAAAAAAACACACACTACAATTTTAGCAAGTTCAAACAATATTGAAAACAAATTAAAACAAGAAGAAGATTTGTTTGAAAAACCGCTTACAAACACCATAGATTTACTTATTAAACAAATAAATGAGTATTAAATTGACTTTTTGTCAAATATTTATTTTTAAAAAATGTTAATAATTATATTAGTTAATATTTAATAATAAATATAATTATTAAATACTTAATATTTTAATTTTATTATATTATATTTAAAATTATAAAAGATAAAGGAGGTTTTAATAATCCTATGAAAATAAGCTGTGAAAAGAAAGAACTTTTAAAGGGTATAAACATTGTAATGAAAGCTATATCAGGAAAAGCACAGTTACCTATACAAAGAAGTATTTTAATAAAAGCTGAAAAAGGTGGACTTACTTTAATAGCAAAGGATAATGAATTGGGTATTGAAACCTTTATTGATTGTGTGATTGATGAAATAGGAAGCATAGCAATTGATGCAAAGGTATTTTCCGATATAGTAAGAGGTCTTGATGAAGAAAATATAGTAATAACATCAAATGAGAATTTTATGGCTAATATAGTTTGTGGAAGAACAAATTATAATATCAATTGCCTTGATCCTGAAAGTTTTGAATTACTTAACAGATTTGAAAAAGTAAATAAAATTGTAATACCGAAGCTTTTACTTAAAAACGCGATAAATATGACAATTTTTTCTGTTGCGATAAACGGTAAAAACAAAATAATGTCAGGAGAATTATTTAAAGTTTCTGAAAATAAATTAACTTTAGTGTCATTAGACGGTAGCAGAGTTTCAAAAAAAATTGTAGAATGTGAAACTGAGGGAGAATTTTTAGAAAATATAATAATACCCGGAAAATCATTGACAGAATTGTCAAAAATTTTAGATGACGATTCAAAAACAAATGTAGAAATTTATTGTTATAATCAATATGTTTCATTTGAATTTGATAACACTAAGATACTTACAAGATTAATTGACGGAGAATATTTTAACATTGATCCTATGTTGAATATTGAATCGGAAATAAAAGTGAATGTTAACAGAAAAGATTTATCATCACTTATAGACAGGTCATTATTTATGATAAGGGAAAATGATAAAAAACCTGTTGTAATTGAGCTTAAAGAGAGTATTTTAAATCTATCTATACAGACAGCTATAGGATCATTGGACGAAGAGATTGACATAAAAAAAGATGGAAATGATTTAATTGTCGGTCTTAATCCTAAATATTTATTAGATATATTAAAGTCCGTTGATGATGAATTTGTTGATATTTATTTTAACGGTTCTAAAGCACCTTGTATTATAAAGGATAAAGAGGAGACTTATATTTATTTGGTAATGCCGATAAATTTAAAAAGAGATATATGAAAAAAATAAAAATAAAAGATGACTTTATAAAGTTGGGTCAAGCTTTAAAGTTGGCAGGACTTGTGGATTCAGGTGCTTACGCAAAAGAAGAGATTTTAAGCGGTTTTGTAAAAGTAAACGGTGATGTATGTTTTATGCGTGGAAAAAAACTTTATAAGGGTGATAAATTTGAGTATGAAAATTCAGTTTTTGAGATAGAATGATTATAAAAGAATTGAGTATAAAAAATTTCAGAAATTATTTAACAGGAAATGTCAATTTTGATAAAAATGCCAATATAATTTATGGCGACAATGCTCAGGGAAAGACAAATATTCTTGAGGCTATATTTATGTGTGCCACCACAAAATCACAAAGAACAAGATATGATAAAGAAATGATAAAATTCGACGAAAGTGATGCACATATAAGGTCTGTAATAGAAAAGCTTGATAAAGAGTTTGTCATTGATATTCATTTAAAAAACAACGGTTCAAAGGGTGTTGCCATAAATAAGTATGTAATTTCCAAAGTTTCTGAATTATTTGATATTGTTGACATAGTTTTTTTTGCTCCTGAGGATTTAAATATTATCAGAAATTCTCCATCTGATAGGAGAAAATGGCTTGATTATAAGCTAAGTTCTATCAGCAAAAATTATTATAATGCCTTGCTTAACTACAATAAGGCTTTAAAAAATAGAAATATAATTTTGCATAATTTAGATAATAAGAGTGATATTAAGGATACACTGTTTGTTTGGGACAGTCAATTAATAAATTACGGTTCAAAAATAATCAGTTACAGACGGGATTTTATAAAAAAAATAAATGAGATTATAGAACCTGTTCATAGAGATATTTCAGGAAACAGGGATAAACTTAATATAATTTATTCTAATAATGTTGATGAAAGTAATTATCAAAAAAAACTGAATTTATCTGTTGACAGAGATAAAAAACTGATGTTCACGACAGTAGGACCGCATAAAGATGACATAATTTTCATAGTCAATGATAAAGATGCTAAACATTTTGCATCAGTGGGTCAGCAAAAGACTGTGATTGTATCACTTAAATTATCGGAAATTGTTTTAATTGATGAGAATAAAAATGATAAGCCGATTTTACTGCTTGATGATGTTTTGTCGGAGCTTGACAGTAAAAGGCAAAATCAGCTGATGTCTAATATTAAAGATATTCAGACCATTATTACCTGTACGGGTGTAGATGATTTTGTAAAGATGCGTTATAATATAAATAGATTGTTTTATGTTGAAAACGGTACTGTTAAACCTGCAAGATGAATTAATCAATCTTTAGTAGGTATAATGCTGATAAAAATCAGTACAAATTTTATATATAATAATTGAAAGGTTGGATTAATATGTCAGAGTATGGAGCAGATCAAATACAAGTACTTGAGGGACTGGAAGCTGTCAGAAAAAGACCCGGTATGTATATAGGAAGTACTTCTCTTAGAGGGCTTCATCATTTGGTATATGAAATTGTTGATAATTCCGTCGATGAGGCTTTGGCGGGATATTGTAAAAATGTATCGGTAGATATCGGTAAAGATGATGTAATTACCGTTATTGATGATGGAAGAGGTATACCTGTAGATATAAATCATAAAACGGGTCGTCCTGCTGTGGAGCTTGTTTTTACCGTTCTTCACGCAGGAGGAAAGTTCGGTGGTGGAGGATACAAGGTATCAGGTGGGCTTCACGGAGTGGGTGCATCTGTTGTAAATGCCTTGTCTAATTATCTTGAAGTAACTATATACAGGGACAAAAAAATTTATACACAGAGATATGAAAAGGGTAAAATAATAACTGAGCTTAAGGAAATAGATTCTTTAGATGAAGAAAAAACCGGTACAAAGGTTGTATTTAAGCCTGATGAAAGTATTTTTGAAGAAACTGTATTTAATTTTGATACCTTATCTTCAAGGCTAAGAGAGATAGCTTTTTTAACAAAGGGATTAAAAATAACTTTATCTGACAGCAGATCAGATGAGAAAATAACAAAGATATTTCATTATGAGGGCGGAATAAGAGAATTTGTGGCATACATAAATAAGAAAAAAAATTCGCTTTATGATGATATAATATATTGTGAGGGTTTAAAAGATTCAGTTTCGGTAGAAGTAGCTATGCAGCATAACGACAGCTATACTGAAAGTGTGTACAGCTTTGTAAATAATATCACCACTCCTGAGGGAGGAACCCATTTATCAGGATTTAAAAGTGCTATTACAAAAACCTTTAATGATTATGCAAGGGGTGCAAAATATATTAAGGAAAATGAGGAAAACCTTTCAGGAGATGATTTCAGAGAGGGTCTTACCGCAATTATCAGTATAAAAATAGGCAATCCTCAATTTGAGGGTCAAACTAAACAAAAGCTTGGAAACAGCGAGGCAAGAGGTGCTGTAGAAAGCATATTAAGTGAACAGTTGACAATATTTTTGGAACAAAATCCGAGTGTTGCAAGGACTATTATTGAAAAAGCGGTTCTTGCAAGGAATGCAAGGGAGGCTGCCAGAAAGGCAAAAGAGCTGACCAGAAGAAAAACCGCAATGGACGGAATGAGTCTGCCAGGAAAACTGTCAGACTGTAGAGATAAAAACCCGGATAATTGTGAAATATATTTGGTCGAGGGAGATTCCGCAGGAGGTTCTGCAAAAAAGGCAAGAGACAGTATGACTCAGGCTATTTTACCTTTAAGAGGAAAAATCCTTAACGTAGAAAAAGCGAGATTATCAAGGATTTTAGACAATGAAGAAATCAGAGCTATGATTACCGCATTCGGAACGGGTATTCACGATGAATTTGATATCAGTAAGCTACGCTATAATAAGATAATTTTAATGTCTGATGCCGATGTTGACGGAGCACATATTTGTACATTATTATTAACATTTTTATATAGGTTTATGCCTGAACTTATTAAAACAGGGCATATTTATATCGCACAGCCGCCTTTGTTTAAGGTTGAGAGGAAGAAAAAGGCTTATTATGCTTATGATGATGATGAGTTAAATTCCATTTTAGAAGAAATAGGAAGAGGAGATGAAAATCTGATTCAAAGATATAAGGGTTTAGGTGAAATGGACCCTATACAATTATGGGAAACTACTATGGATCCCGAAAGAAGAATATTAAAAAAAGTGGTAATAGATGAGGAAGCAACAAGCGAATTAGATGTTACCTTTACCACATTGATGGGCGATAAGGTGGAGCCGAGACGTGAATTCATAGAAGAAAGAGCCAAATTTGCCAAGAATTTGGATATTTAGGAGGCTTAATTTTGAATAATAACGAAGATATAAAGTTTGATGAAGTAAAAGATGTTGACCTCAGAAAAACAATGGAGGATTCTTATATACAGTATTCAATGTCTGTAATAGCATCAAGAGCATTGCCTGATATAAGAGACGGCTTAAAGCCCGTTCAAAGAAGAATACTTTATGCTATGAGCGAGCTTAACAATACCTCAGACAAACCGCATAAAAAATGTGCCAGAATTGTCGGTGAAACAATGGGTAAATATCACCCTCACGGTGACAGTTCAATCTATGGAACTTTGGTAAATTTGGCTCAGGAATGGAGTACGAGGTATCCTTTAATAGACGGGCACGGAAATTTCGGTTCGGAAGACGGTGACAGCCCTGCCGCAATGAGATATACGGAAGCTCGTTTAAGTAAAATATCTATGGAGCTTATGTCCGACATAAACAAAGACACCGTAGATTTTGTACCGAATTTTGATGATTCAGAAAAAGAACCCTCTGTGATGCCGGCTGGTTTTCCAAATTTGTTGGTCAACGGAACTACCGGTATAGCGGTGGGTATGGCTACAAACATTCCTCCGCATAATTTAGGTGAGATAACATCTGCGGCAGTTAAAATGATAAATGATTATATTGATGACAAAACTACTGTTATTGATGATATTTTGGATATTGTAAAGGGTCCTGATTTTCCTACAGGAGCTGAAATAATAGGAACTAAAGGAATAGAAGAGGCGTATAGAACCGGAAGAGGAAAGATACGTGTAAGAGCAAAATCAACTATAGAAACTAAGAGTAATTCAAAAAGTAATATTATAGTGACAGAGCTTCCATATATGGTAAATAAAGCTAAATTGGTTGAAAAAATAGCCGATTTGATAAGAGATAAAAAGCTTGACGGAGCGGTGTCTGTAAGTGATGAGTCCGACAGAGAGGGTATAAGAATAAATATAGATCTAAAAAAAGATGCCAATGCCAATGTTACCTTAAATCAGTTATATAAGCATACACAGATGCAGGATTCATTCGGTGTAATTATGCTTTCACTTGTAAACGGTGAACCTAAGGTACTTAATCTTCTTGATATGTTAAAATATTACATTAAGCACAGAGAAGAGGTGGTAGAAAGAAGAATAAGGTATGATTTAAAAAAGGCTGAGGACAGGGCGCATATTTTAGAGGGTCTGCTTATAGCTATTGATAATATTGATGAAATAATAAAAATAATCAGAGAAAGTTATAATGATGCTAAAGAAAAGCTGATGCTTAAATTCAATTTATCGGAAGTTCAATCTCAGGCTATTTTAGATATGCAATTAAAAAGGCTTCAAGGCTTAGAAAAAGAAAAGCTTGAAAACGAGTATAATGAACTTGTACAAAAAATAGCATATTTTAATGAAATTTTATCTGATAAGAAAAAACTTATG
>CAUUGW010000032.1:0-11317 GCA_963544785.1 uncultured Lachnospiraceae bacterium
CATAATAAAATAATGCAAAAATAGGGAGAAACATAAATATAAAAGGAATACTGCTGAATACCACGTAAAATAATCCTCCTAAATTATTTTATACCTGAATCTATTATCTTTTCAATATCTTCAGACTTTTCAGAAATCACCAAATATACCGTATTCCCTTTTGTTTTTACATCGGATTTTTCTACTATATCGTATTGATCTACAAGATAGCTCTTCATCTCAGCAGCCTTTGCTTCTCTAAAATTTTGTATTTTAAGCCTTATGTCCTCTAAATCCGCACTGTCCTTTACGGAGGCTATGATTACGGTATCCACCTTTATGCTGGCTAATGATGTCGCAAAAACATAATCTGAAAGCTTCTCTGCATCTATATCATAATAATTTGAAATATATTCCGCATCCATATCAAGCATTTCAGGCAATACGTTAAGTGCCTTTATCTCATCATAAATCTGTGTAACGCTTTTTGACTGTTCCGCATTCTCCTCTTGAACCTCTTTTGTTCCGTTCGCATTTTCATCATTTTTAGAGTCGGTAACGCCTTGATTTGCGGTATTGTTTGATTTACAAGAAACCGCCCCCAAACACAGTACTGCACAAAGTCCTATAACAACCAATTTTTTTATCATTTTTCTATCTCCTTTTTAGCAGCATTTTTTAATACCTTTGCCCAAATTTTAAATGCCTTTTCATTATGATGGCAATATCTGTCATTGCAGTACTCGTCTTTTAAGTTCCCTTTTTTGTCCTTTAATTTACTTGCCAAATCTATGTAGGTCGCTTTTTTTTCAGTTTCACAATATTTCTTCAACAGGGAATTAAACTTTTTTATGTTTCTATTATTTAAATTTTTACCGACATTTGCCTTATCTGCATGCAGGTATGTGGCACTGATAATAAAGATTTTTAAATTATTTCCGCAATTTTTCTGTATCCTGTCAATCTGCTCATCATACATTTTAAGACATTTTTCGGGTCCTTCTATTCCAAGATCATTTATTCCGAAAAACATAAACACATATTTAGGCTTTATGAGCGCAATAGAATCTTCTATTTTCATCTTTTTACCCTTGTAAACCGGAAAAACGGCATTTTTATCATCAACAGATTTCACTGCATTGTGCAGGGAAAAACTGCCCTCCGCCAAAAATGTCATATTTCCGGGTAATGTTTTTTTATTCTTAGAAACATAGTTACCGAAATGCTTGGCAACTGAATCTCCGGTTAAAACAGCATTATCAAAAAACTTTTTCATTCTATCATCTGCATATCTTTTTTATTTCGTTCGCCTTTTTCATCTAAACCTCCTTATTGTTACTACCTGTTATTCATTATGTCATCATCAGCATTTTAACATTTTTTATAAAATATTTCAATCATTTACACGGCTTCCTTTTGTATCCCTTTTGGCAAGTCTTAAAGAAGAATAAAACTTTATTTTTTTATCTGTTTCATCTGTTTCATCTTCAATATTTTCAGACATATTTCTAAATAAAGGAAAGGAATTAAGCTCAGTACTTGAATTTTCTATCGGAATAAAAAGCTCGGCATTATTTATGCAGTCGCCTTTTTCAAGTCTCATTCCTCTAACACCCACAGAATTCTTTTTCATTTTGGATACTTCACTTAATCTGAATCTTAAATATATCCCCCCCACTGTCTTTAATACCACGTTAGTTTCTTCATTTATTTCCAGTACACAAACCAATCTGTCATCTTCAAGCAGCTTGGTTGAAACTATACTCTTTTTTGAGGCGACATCAAATTCTAAGCCTTGAACTATCTTTATCATAGATTTTTCCGTGACGAACAACAGCTCCCTATTTTTCAAATTCTCAAAGTTCGTAAAATAAACTATTCTTTCATCTGCAGTATTTATGCCTGAAATGTTATCAATAGGAATACCCTTATCTTTTAACTTTCCTATGCTTAAATCTCTTGCTTTAATCAGATACAGCTTTGCCTTATCGGTAAAAATACAGATTTTATCAGTGTTTTTAATGTTTAATGTAAAAATATTATCCTCATCAGATGTTACTTTGTTTCTGTCATACGCCGCCTTATCAACTGCTCTTATATAAAAAAGCTTATCCACCAAAACCGTAATATCCTGCTCTATTATATCAATTTCAGGAGCGGTTATCGCCTCACTGTCAACTATCTTGGTATACCTTTCTTTTCCGAACAATTTTTTAAGCCTGTTAAGCTCCTGAACAATCTTTGACTTTAATTTTTCTTTATCTGATAAGATGGCAGTGTACTCTTCAATATTTTTTAAGGTTTTTTCATATTCTTTTTGCAATGCTTCAAGCTCAAGCCCGACAAGCTTCTGCATTCTCATCTCCAATATTGCACTCGCCTGTTTCGGGGTAAAGTAAAAACCCTTGGCGATATCTTCGTATTCTTTACTCCTGAATTTTATGCTTCCGGTATATCCCGTGGTCAGGCAGCTCTTAACATCGGATACCGTTTTAGCCCCACGAAGAGTTGCTATTATCACATCAATCACGTCAATAGCCTTAAGAAGCCCCTCCTCGACCTCTTTTCTTGACTGTTCTTTTTTAAGAAGAGTATTATATTTTCTCGTAAAGATATCTGTTTGAAAATCACCTATCTCCTTAAGAATCTCTACAAGTCCCATAACCTTGGGCTTGCCGCCTGATACAGTAAGCATATTTACCGATAATGTATCCTCAAGCTTGGTCTTGCTGTATATAAGATTTAATATTCCTTGTGCATCCGCTCCTTTTTTAAGTTCAATCACTATCCTTATTCCGTCCTTTGAGCTCATATTGGAAATATTTACTATATTATTAAGCTTACCTGTCTCAATCATATTTTCAATATCGACGAGAAATTTGTTTATACCCGCTCCTATCATGGTATAGGGGATTTCAGATATTACAATCTGCGGTTTGCCTTTTATTTCCTCAATAAAAGCCGTACCTCTTAATCTTATTCGACCTGTGCCGTTCTCATAGATCTCTTTTAATTCGCTCTTGTTGACAATGCTTCCGCCTGTGGGAAAGTCGGGGCCTTTCAGTAAATCCATTAAACTGTCCAAATCAATATTTTCATTGTTTATACTGTAGATAAGAGCGTCTATACTCTCCGAAATATTATGTGGCGGTATGCTTGTAACCATTCCTACCGCTATCCCTTCAGCTCCGTTTATCAGTATGTTAGGCAGTCTGCAGGGCAAAACCGACGGCTCCAATAAAGAATCGTCAAAGTTGGAAACAAAGTCCACAACGTCCTTATCAAGGTCGGTTAAAAGAGCCTCTTCACAGGCTTTTTGCAGCCTACATTCAGTGTATCGCATAGCGGCGGCACCGTCGCCCTCTATAGAGCCGAAATTTCCGTGCCCGTCAACCATTGTCATTCCCTTTTTAAAACTCTGTGACATAATAACAAGCGACTCATAGATAGATGTATCTCCGTGCGGGTGATACTTACCCATAGTATCTCCCACCACCCTTGCGCATTTTTTATAGGGCTTATCCGATGTGAGCCCAAGCTCATACATATCAAATAATGTACGTCGTTGAACGGGCTTTAACCCATCTCTTACATCAGGAATAGCCCTTGATACAATGACACTCATAGCATAGTCTATATATGACTGTCGCATAAGATCCGCATAATCGGAAACTATAATGTTTTCGTTGTTTTCGTTATTTATCCCCATCTTATTTCCTTAAATATTAATTGTCCCAATTTAGCTGCCCGACAGCTTTAAAGCCTGATCGGCCGCCGTTAATGCATCAATAATATCCTGTATCGCCCCGTTTATAATCTCATCAATCTTATATAGGGTGAGTTTAATTCTGTGATCGGTCACACGCCCCTGCGGAAAATTATAAGTTCTGATTTTTTCAGATCTGTCCCCCGTTCCTATCTGGCTCTTACGTGCGGATGCCTCTTCATTATGTTTTTTTTCACACTCAAGCTCATAAAGCTTGGCTCTTAAAACCCTTAAAGCCTTTTCTTTATTCCTAAGCTGTGACTTTTCGTCCTGACAGGAAATGACAATTCCCGTAGGCTTGTGTGTGAGCCTTACCGCTGAATCCGTGGTGTTGACACATTGCCCGCCGTTACCTGATGCCCTGAATACATCAAATTTACAGTCATTTATATCCAAATATACGTCCACCTCTTCCGCCTCGGGCATTATGGCTACGGTAATTGTAGATGTGTGTATTCTACCGCCGGACTCCGTTTCGGGCACTCTTTGCACCCTGTGTACACCGCTTTCATACTTAAGTTGAGAGTATGCCCCCCGTCCGTTAATCATAAAAACCACTTCTTTCATTCCTCCGAGTCCTATCTCATTGGCACTTAATGTCTCTACTTTCCAGTTCCTGCTCTCCGCATATCTTACATACATTCTATATATTTCATAGGCAAAAAGGCTCGCCTCGTCACCTCCTGCACCCGCTCTTATTTCAACTATTACGTTTTTGTCATCGTTAGGGTCTTTTGGAATCAGAAGCACGTTAATCCTTTTTATAAGCTCCTCCATACTTGTCTTTGCACAGCTCAGCTCTTCTTTAGCAAGCTCCCGCATATCCTCATCTTTTTCGATATCAAGTATTTCGAGAGCCTCTTTTTCTGAATTCCGTGCATTATTATATTCATTATAGGCATTAACAAGCGGCAAAAGATCATTCTGCTCGATCATAAGCTTCCTATACATGCTTTGATCCCCTGAAATATCGGGAAGAGATAGCTGTCTTGTTATCTCCTCATACCGATTTACAAGGGGTACCAATTTTTCAACAATAATATCCATCTTTATTCCTTTCGTGCATAAACCACTCTATTAATCCCGTTAAAATCACGCACGGTATTGATATCCGTAAATTCCGCATTTTTAAGCAGTTCTGAAACGGCAGAGGATTGTGTATGTCCCACCTCAAAAAACAGCATACCGTCGTTTTTTAAAAATTCCTTATTCTTTATAATCTCTTTGTAAAAAAAAAGCCCGTTGTCGGAAGCAATTAGTGCCGTTTCGGGTTCAAAATCAAGCACCTGTCTTTCAAGTGCAGGAATTTCATCATATGTTATATAGGGCGGATTGGAAACTATAATATCAAATTTTTCATTGATGTTCTCAAATAAATCGCTTTCTACAAGATTTACCGATATTCCAAGCCTTTCAGCATTAATCTTTGCAACGGATAATGCCGCCTTGGATATGTCAGCCCCCACCGCATATGCCTTGACTTTTGATAAAATCGACAAAATAATACAACCGCTTCCGGTACACATATCAAGTATCTTCATTTCCGGTTGTGCAAATCCGAGAACGGTATCCACCAATATTTCAGTATCAAACCTCGGAATAAGAACGTCCCTGTTTACAAAAAAACTGTGTCCCATAAAAAATGCTCTTCCGGTAATATACTGCACCGGCTCATTATTCACACGCCTGTCTAAAAGCGAATCATATTCTTTAAATTTTTCATCAGACACCTCATCCCTTGAAGCAAGGAAATATCCTGTCCTGTCAAGGTTAAAGCAAAACTGCATTAAAAGTTCCGCATTGTTGTCATATTCCAAGTCCTTAGCATATCTTAATTTATTCTTCCCATAAATTAACAGCTCATAAAGTTTCATAAAACTTCCTCTATTGAAAGTGCCTTTACGGCGGATATTGCCACCTCGACCATATCGCTGCTCGGCTCCCTTGTGGTAAACCTTTGAAAAAATAACGCCGGCTTGGTAATTATTCTGATAAAAGCATTGTCCGTCCTGCCTGTCAGTTTTAACAGCTCATAGGATAAGCCTGCAATCAGCGGTACTAAAAGTAATCTCACCAAAATCCTAAGTAAAATTGTGTCCGCCTTTATGAACATAAATAAAATCACGGAAATAATAACTATGTAAAATAAAAATCCCGTTCCGCATCTTTTGTGAAACCTTGATGATTTCATCACATTATCTACATTTAAGTCAAGCTCGTTTTCTATGCAGTTTATACACTTATGCTCAGCTCCATGATACATAAAAACCCTTTTTATATCCTTTGACAATGACACCAAAATCATATAGGCAAAGAATATCACTATACGGATGATTCCCTCAGCTATCGCAATACCTGCCCTTGCAACTCCCCATTTTTTCAGTATCCCCGCCAAAAGATATGGCAGAACAATAAAAACGGATATTGCAAGTACAATGGACAGCAGCATTGTAAAAGTCATAAAAATGCCGTCAGCGGTATGCTCTTTTTCATCAGCCTTATCGTTACTTTTATGTGTTTTATTAAAATCGTCTTCTATAAATCCGGCTGAATACTCAAGTGCCTTATATCCCACAGACAGAGATTCATAAAAGCTCACCACTCCTCTTATAATAGGGATTTTTTTTAATATTTTTGTAAAGTCACTTGGTTTTATCTCTTCTTTTTTTATTGTTATTTCGTTATCGGGCTTTCTTACGGCTATTGCTATGTCGTCCTTATAACGCATAAATATACCCTCTATTAAAGCCTGTCCGCCTATATTACAGTTTTTCAATAATTTACCTCTTTTTATGATAAAGTTATGATTTAACTTTAATTTCTTTCTAACTGCCGATTAGTCACACAATAAGTGACAACAGTAAAAATGGGCAGAGCAATTAAGCCCGACCCATTTATATAGAAAATATCAAATATTCTATTGTTCCGCCTTAATACCGTATCTTGTATTAAACTTATGAATACGACCTCTGGCTGCCGCCGCCTTTTGCTGTCCCGTATAGAAAGGATGACATTTTGAACAAATTTCTACGTGAATATTTTCATTTGTAGAACCTGTGGTAAAGGTATTACCGCAGTTACAGGTAACAGTCGCCATTTGATAATTTGGATGAATCTCAGCTCTCATTATATTACACCTCGTTTTCTTTAACAGTTTTTTCACTCTTGTTTCCGACAAGAGATACCGGCAGTTAAACAAAACTGCTCTAACCTTTGTATATTACCATATATAAGTGTAAAATTCAAGTGCTAATTTTATAATCACTTCAGCCCTCGCCAACTTGTGCTATATCCTCTGCGTTTGTAGTTTGAATACTTGACAAAATCGCCTGTACATCTGCATCGTTCAGATCAATTTTATCATTTCCCGCCTCATAAATTATATATGCCTGATACTGAATCTTACCCTGATCCTCAAAAAGCATAAATATCTTATATCCACTACTTTCACCACGGAATACCTTCCACGTATGCTCGCCTGTAACAACATCTTCCATATCCTCTACATTGTCATAAACATCCTTTATAAGGGATAAATCGCTGTCAGGTCCTGAATAAGTAATTGAAGGCTTGGAAAATACATCCAACTCGGATTCTGCACCCTTTGCAATCTGAAGCATATTGGGATTCAATGCATTTTTATCATCACTGAACATATCGTGCTGCGGAAAATGCTTCCAGCCGTTCGGTACAACTACCTTAAAATTGCCTGTATCATACTCTTCTCCTACGATTGCAGCTTCAGCCGGGACAGCATCGGACCCTTCTTTGGAAGTATCTTGTGTGCTATTTCCCTGTGCGGTATCGTTCTTTGTTCCCTCTTTATCTTTCTTATCTCCACAAGCTGTAAACGATAAAATCAAGCATACAACAAGTAAAACATAACTAAATTTTTTCATATCATTTTCCTCCGTTTTTCAATTTTTTTAAATTTACCAAGTCTTTGTGTCTATAATCAAAGCTATTCATCCTTAAAGTAAAACATCTTATATCAACGGCATTCACCTCCTTTGAGAAATGAATATAACTTTGGTTTAATAATCTGCTTTCGTTGCCTATATTAAGAGCAAGCTCTTATATAGGCAAACTCAGCTAACTATCTTGCTTGTTTTATTATATTTCAAATTTTCGCCTACAATTTTATTGTGATATACCTGTACCTCACAGCCTTCTAATTATAGCTTTGCAAATAAAAACATAATTTTTTGCAAATAAAAGCATAAAAAAACGGCATTTAATGAGTAAATAATTATTCATTAAATGCCATTTAAATTTTAAATATGTTTTTTCCTATTCTTATGTTCTTCAAGTAACAAATTTTTTCCTGTCTTTTTTTCTTTATTTGGTAAATATATTAGCAAATCAGCCACATCACATTTAAGGACTTCACATATCCTGTCCAATTGCTCAAATGAAATTCTTTCTGCCAATTCATGATACAGCTCATTTATCGTTGCAGGTCTTATCCCTGTTGCTCTTGCTAAGTCTGCTTGGGTCAATCTTTTTTCCCCAAGCAACTTAGATAAATTATTTTTAATCATAACAAACACCCTTGTGAATAATAACACATTGGGTAATATTATGATTATTTACGTAATAATATTACGTATTTAGTAATTAGTTATAATCACTTCTTCAAAAATTTTACTATTAGTTTTGGCACTTAATCCGGTAGTTCTGCTTATACTTTCTATATTATAATTAAGATATAAATATCTTATGAACTCACAATCATTGTAGGAAATTATAAATTTTCCTTTCAATGTTGAAACGATATTATTTAGCCTATAATGATCTTCTTCTAAAAAGATTTTCTCATTTTTATAATATCTTTCTGTTTTGAAATACGGAGGATCTATATAAAATAAAGTTTCCGAAGAATCATAAAGCTTGATTAATTCTTCAAAATCTCTATTTTCTATGACCACCCTTTTAAGCCTTTCTTGGATTCCTGTAAATCTTTCAAGAGTATTTGTTATCACTTTAGTTCGTGTTGCAAAATTATCTTTCTTACATCCAAAAGAACATTTTATCAGATAAAAGTACCTTGCAGCCCTCTGTATATCGGTTAAACCTCTACAATTTATTTGTTCTTTGAAATCATAAAAGAGTTCTCTTGCTGATAATATGTCTTGCAATTCTTTAATTAAGGCTTCAGGATGCCTTTGAATACATCGGTATAAATTTATCAATTGACTATCAATATCATTGAAAACTTCCAACTCTTTTGTATTGTATTCTTTTGCAAATAGCACCCAACCTGCACCGCCGCAAACTTCCACATATTTTTTATAATTCTTAGGAAACCTTTTAATTATTTCTTTTCTTAATTGCTTTTTGCCTCCTACCCATCCTATAAAACTTTCCATATTTCAATTTTCTCCTTCTAACAATTTAAGGTGTTTGTTAGATAGATTATGCCATTGCTTTCGCCAATTTCTTTAGCAATATCTCCGCTTTTTTATGTTTGCAAAGAAAAAGCATTGTATCATCTGTTAAACTCGCTTTTTCTTTTACTTTCTTAAAACTCTCCTGCTGTTTCAGCTTATCATACAACGACTGTGAATTAATAGTTCCAATACTTGCGTTTGATATAATATTTCCGGCAATATCACTCACAACTATAGCTGTATGACGACCTTCATAGACAAGTATATCACCTATTTTAAGCTGACTGTATGACTGCAGTAGTGCTTTTTCTTTCAATATATGAAACTTACCTGTCCGCTTTAATGCATTCACCATATTCCCGGTGTAAATTGTCTTTGGAACAGTGACACCGGCTGCATTTACACATACTGCAACAAGGGCTGAACAATCTGTTTCGCACGGTGTATTTACTTTAGATATATCAAATCCGAATGTTTTAGCAATATCAAACAATGTAGTGCGTTGTATCTGATCATATCCTATATGCTCATTCTTACAGGCGGCAATCCCTGATAGAGCAATTGCTTTTGCAATGTTTTCTTCTTTTGCTCTTATAACTACATTCCAAGGACGATTATACCAATCGGTTATGCACAATTCTTTTCCATCTTGGTCTCCGGCTTTTCCATTTCTATATTTCCCGTTTTCGTCCCTTCTTGCGTGTGCAATTTTTAACATTATACATCCTCCCAATCCGAATTAATATTGTCAAACTCTTCAATTATATTATCATTTATTAATGATATTTTTTCTTCTTCTGATTCCTCAAAACTATCAAACACTTCATCAGTTAAATTACTCTGTTTCCGGCTGTCATAATACATTTGTTCATTTAAATTCTGTATTTTTTCTTGCTTTGTTTCTTTGTAGCTTTTTACACACATAGCAACAAATGTCCCTAATATTGTTGTTAATACTGTTATTGCAAGCTTTTCCGCTATCTGCTGTCTATCCTGATATGCAAGAAAAAAACAAGTCCATACCCAAAAAACTGAATTTATGATAATAAAGCCGAACATTAATTTACTAAATTGTATCTTTTTCATCTTTCACCTCTTTTTCTCTATTGCAATCAACTAAGCCCTCACCTATTATATAAGCAATTGCTGTTGCTCCCGCCATAATTACTGAGGTAACCTGTGCTACATCATTTTCTGTAAATCCTTTAGCTGTCAGAATGGCTACTATAAATCCTAAAATAGCCATCCAAAATTTCCTGCTTGTTAATTTTCTTTTCCAGTCTATTTTATTCATTTTCATTTTCTCCTTTTACCTCCCTTTAAGCAAACACATCTCCGGTTATTTCCTTATACTGCTCCTTTGTGATTTCTCCAAACGGATTATCTTCGGTTATTACCGCACCTTTTAATTCCTCCTTGGTTACCCACTTGTTTCTATACGCTATCTCCCAAAAATTCATTACTTGTTACCCCCTTTCAGATTTTTTATTTCTTTTTGAAGCCGCATAATCTCAATACTTGACTGTGCCTGTTTTTTACCAAGATTTGTAATGAGATTATCTTTTTTAATACTGTTAAGCTTTTCCCTTGATAACTGTTTGCCAAGCTCCACTATTACAGCCTGTTTCCTTTTTAATTCTTTTATAGAATCAATCCTATGAAAAATCATTCAAATACACCTCCTATCGACGAAATAAAGCAATCACCCGTTGCTCCGTTTCTTTCCACCTCAACTCTAATATTTACACCCCACTTATCTGCCGTTTTTGTTTCATTTAATATCAAAATTTTTGCATTCCTTAATACAAAATGGGTCACATTCTGCCATGTCGGGTTATCATCAAAAGCATTATTGCATATATAAACCGTCATCTTTGCATCAGGCGGTATAGTGCGGTTAATATTTATTATAGCCTTAGTCACCATATCATCCGCTTCTAACGGGGTTTTTAGTTCTAACAGGATACTTGTTTCATTCTTTGAAAAAGTAAATACCTTTTCATCCGTTCCCCCCTCACTGTCCTCTACAACAATTTTTATCGTATGTTCCCCGTTTATAACCTCCCGCCACTCTTCTTTTGAGATTTGAAAATCATAACCATAACTCTTAGGTGCCGTATATTCCTTGTGCAGGTTGTCGTCAAGATATTCCCTTACCGTTAAATTTCGCTCCTCATCTGCA
>CAUUGW010000033.1:0-11149 GCA_963544785.1 uncultured Lachnospiraceae bacterium
CTCGTACTAAGCTCATACTTCGCTTTGCTTGTATTCGCTAAGTACTCACATTATACCATAAATACTAAACTCAAACATCGTCAAGATTTTACTTTTATTCTATGATATAGAACTTTGTTCTTGACTTGTTTTCGTTAAGTGTTTAGGTATAGCTCGTACTAAGCTCATACTTCGCTTTGCTTGTATTCGCTAAGTACTCACATTATACCATAAATACTAAACTCAAACATCGTCAAGATTTTACTTTTATTCTATGATATAGAACTTTGTTCTTGAATCGTTTTAGTTAAATATTTAGGTATAACTCACAGCTTGTCTATCTCTTCTTTAGATAGCCCCGTGCTGTTCATAATAACAGTAATATCAATATTATTTACTTTTAAGTTCCTTGCAATTTCAAATCCCGCTTTTTTCTCTCCCTCTCGCATTCCCTCAAGTTTGCCTTTACGTTCTCCCTCTCGCATTCCCTCAAGTCTGCCCAGCTCAAGTCCTCTCTTAAGTCCTCTCTGTTCGCTTTGTTCCATAAAGGTTGCTTCGTCCAAGCAATGAAAGTATTCCTTTACCGCATCAAGATATGCGTCCTCGTCCTGATTAAATGTTTCAAGTCTTGCTATAGCTTTTTCAAGCATCGGGCTTGTTCTGCTCATTATCTTCATCTCCCTCCTACTGCTTAACTGAATGAATTTCATCCAATTATAAAGCTTTTTATTTATATTTTGCAATTCCTCCGTTTTAGGTAACTCCAATAAATGAATCTCAAGCAAGTCACTGAATATTGATTTGTGTTTATCATCATATATATGGTAGGTTAAATGACAGTCCTCAAATTCACTCAGCTTAAAATCTAAAATATTTATACAGATACATTTGTTAAGCTCTCTATATTTCTGACCCTCTCGTAACTGCTTTGTAAACATTTTAGCCCAGTAATATAAGAATCTGTCCAATATATCAGCCGAATAGAACCTCTGTATTTCTATATCTATCTCTTCTCCTGTCCTTAACTTTATTCTTATGTCAAGATAATTTCTCTTTTCAGATAAGATATTAGGCAAAAGCTCTGCACTCTGATAGGTAAGCTCTACCAAGTCCTCTCGTTTCATTCCAAGTATAGCAGCCAACAGCTCCTCTAAGAATTCTTTGTTTTCCTCAGTCCCGAACAAGAACTTAAATACCGTGTCGGTGATAACGGGAGGAATGAAATCATCCGGTTCTATTTTCCTGCCTAAGAGCTCTTCCAACCTATGATAGTCTATAAGACTTCTATTATTTTTATTGTTGTCGGCATTATTTTTTATATTTTCATTCAAGTTAAAACTCCCCCCTTTTTTTAACTATGCTGTTATTTACCATTATTGTAGCATATATGTATTTTATTGTAAATCTATTTAATGGTTAAGAGCTTTTGCAAACTGATTTTTATATTTATTAATTTTAAGAATACTTGAAACAAAAATAAACAGAAAATACAGTATCAAGGATATAGTGGAACTCTTACAAAATCAAATATAGTTTTGCTTGAAATGAATAAATACAAGGCTTTTTATTACGATGAAATAATGAAAGAATTGGGACTCTTTAACACATTAGGTATTCACACCATCGAATACACATAAAAATGAGGAACTGTTAAACAGTCCCTCATTCTTTTAAGTCCTTTTATTATTCTGTGTACCCTGATTCAGTGTTTGTGTTCTATCCTATATCAGTCCTTTTTCTTTTTAAATCCTTTCAATAATAGGATAAACATCGCCGCCGCATAAGCTACAACATAAATGCCTATGTGTCTCATAGTATCTGCTGTCTTAGGCATATCCGCCAACGGTACTTTGTCAGATTTTATTTTTTCATCACCGTTTGATAGCGGTACCTCATCATCATCCAGGTCATCTAAAATCACATCTTCATCTTCTATAGCCTGTTTTGTATTATTTCCGTCTGCATTGCTAAGTGGTGTCTGATTATCATCAATTGTGGTAGACGGATTACTCTGGTTCGGATTATCCTGAGGATCCTGTGGTGGAATATACGGATTGAACTCGCCCGGATTATCTGCCGGAGGATCCGGAATCCATTTATTCAGTATTTGATAACTCGTTATAGTTGTTCCGTCGGCAGCTTTTTCTTCTTTCTTTACAAGCCACATAAATCCGCTTTCCAAATCTTCGTCAGATATTACTATCTTATGATCAACTATATCAAATCTTATCTTTCTGGCTTCTCTCTCGTAATGTCCTCCCGCTCTGTTTGGAGCCTGTGTTTCTACCAGATAATAATTTCCATCAGGTAAGCTCGGTAAATTTATTAATCCGCCATCAGCACTTATTATTGAACCTGTCTGATATTTTGCATAATCTCCGGTTAATTCTACCGACTCGCTTGTCTTGGTAATTGTAGCATATACCAACGGAACTTGAGCTTGGCTATCCTTTACCTCATTTCCTTTCTGCTCTACTTTACCTGCCTGATTCTCTGAATTGCTTTCGGATTTCTCAGCTTCAGCAGCGTTTGAACCAGTTTCTCCCTCCGGTTTTCCTGCTTCAGTCGAACCGTTCTGTGTATCTTGTGTCGCAGATGATTCTGTGTTCTCTACGCTATTAGCAGGATTGGATTCCTCTGTATTGCTGCCTGTTTCTGTGTTACTTTCCTCTCCTGTCGGCAGTGCCGCAAATGCCGGAATACTTTGAACTGTTGTCGTACCGTTACCGTTGGTTTCATTGTTATTTGCGGTGTTGTCACTTCCGGTATTTCCTGCCGGATTAATAGGTGCATTGCTCGCATTTCCCTGTCCTGCCGGTGCTGAATTATTTGAGTCGGACTGCTGTGATTGTGCTATAGGATTAGGATTCAATACCAGTTTCAATACAAATGTATTTCTGTTGCTGTCAAATGTGATGCTTTCAGCATTAAATCTGCTTGAGAAACTGAATGTAACATAATACTTGTCGCCCACATTAGGAGTAAGATCATCTGCCAAAATGTTGTTTAATACGGATGTCGTCAGTTTTTGGCTTTCTCCTATAGCAACTGCGTCTGCTTCTCCTGATTTTTTATACAACTGAACAGTTACATCAATGTTCTCACTCTGTATTTCAGAATTGTCCACCTCTGCAAATATTGCATATGCGTCGGGAACCAATCCCGTATTACGCTTATAGAGGTCAAACTGTGCACCGCTCAAAGGAGTTCCGCCTTCATCAATCTTGAATATATCCCCATTCTTTATCTTTGTATTTTTGATTGTGAATGTAGGAATGCCGGTCTCTCCGGTAAGTACATCTGTCCATTCAGGTGTCTGAAGATAATTTCCCTGTTCATCTTTATCAGTGTATAAGTGGAATAGAAGTCTACCTGTACCGCTGACATCATCTTCTTTAACCTTAATTATTACATCTTGACCCGGCAAATATCCGTCCGGTGCTTTTGTTTCTTCAATTCTGTAAATACCCTCTACCGGTAACTTGATATTTTCTATCATACCGTTCGCTTGGCTGGTAACCGTCTTTGCAAAGAGAGCGTTCGGAGTCATATTAGCATCAAGTGATGTAATTTTGAATATCGCTCCTCCTAAGCCCTTCGTCTCATCAGCAGAATCTACTTTCTTGATGTTAATCTTAATCTTGCCGTCATTTTCACCATTCTCAGCTACATTGATAAGCGTACGCGTAAATGTTTCCGATCTACCGATTACATTATTGCTTCCCTTTACCGGTTCAATATCATCTTTCAGTTTAAATCCGCTTATTGTTTCTTCAGTAATTGTATAGGTTATAAGCTTTCCATTGCTGTCATACTTATCAAGCTTGTCGATTGTTACTGTCCAATTCTCAGCTGCTTCTAATTCTTTTTCGATTACAGCTGCTCCAGCCACTGAACTTGTAACCTTAACTTTAATCTTATCCGGTATATTTAGTCCGGAAATATTGTTGTCCCATTTTTTGTTAATAGTGATTGTAAGGTTGTCGGTTTTGTTAAGTTCTGCAAAGTCTAAGATATTCTTTACTGTAAATCCGCTTTCTGCATCTCCTGTTACCGGTACAACCTTAAACAGCTCGTTATTAGCAAAGTCTCTCTTCTCTGTTACTCCATATGCTATCTTCTTTCCGTCTGTTCCATACTTCGGCATATTGCTGAATACTACTTCGCTTGTTCCTACAGGTATCTTCTTCTCTTCGGTCTTTCCGTTTCCGCTTAATATTACAGTTACGTCTGTCTTATACTCTGTTGCCTCTCCTACTTCCCATACCTTTGTTACTTTAATATCTTGTGTTATCTTGGAATAATCTAATTTATTCGTTATAGTATTGTTTTTAATAGTCGCTGGAACATAGTCTTTAATTTGCTCTTCTTTTTCTATTGTATATGTTATTGCTTGACCGTCTTTTGCGACTTTTTTAAGTCCTGCTATTTTGATAATCCATTTATTATCATCTTTAGTTGTCGTTACTTTTGCTCCTGCAACAGTCTGTCCATCTAAGATTATTTTATTATTATTGATTGCAAGATTTGTTGATGCTGTTACTTTATATTCCTTGCCGTCATTTCCCTTTAAAGTAAAGGTTATCTCACTCGGACGTTTATTTTCACTATTATCAGCATCTTCCCATATCTTTGTTACCGTTACATCAGTTGTATCTAATGTATTTGTAATAGTGAAGCCGTCATTACCTGCATTTTTAGTTATGTTTTCGGTATAACCGTTAAGTTTATTTTCTTCTACTGTATACTGAATTAACTGTCCTTTAGAATATAGAGGTAATTTTTTAACTGTAATATCCCATTGATTCGGATTAGAGCCGTTAACAGCTACCGTAACGTTGATGTCTTTTACTGCATCGCCGTTCGGTTTTGTCACTTTGGAAGCTCCCTTTGAATCGGCTACCACTTTGTAAAGTACATCATTTCCGCTCTTTAATGAAAATTCAATCTGAGTAGGACGGTCAGCTTGATATCCTGCATCAACCCAAACCTTTGTTATTGGCAAATCCTTTGTTTTTAGCTGCTTTACTTCCGGATTGGCGAAAGCCAAGTTCTTGGAAACTTCCTTGTCGGGATAGAATACGGCATCTGCTGCACCTGCCTCATGCCATTCGCCGTTTTTCCAATTGTCTTTTAATTGGACCTTATAACTAAGCGTTACATAATCGCCCTTGCCAAGAACAAGCTTCTTTCCGTCTTTTCCTGCAAGAGTAATCTCTCCATTATCAGATATTAAAGCAAGCTCCTGTATGTTATCTGCTATACCGGCTTTGTCCTCCTCTTTTGCAGTAGCTAATGCCTTATTAGCAGAAAAGCCCGATATTCTAGCATTTTCAGTCAAATCCACATATGCACTTAGTTTATCCGCTATTTTACCGTCTTTAATATTAAAGACCGTTTCAGTCACCTGTTTAAGTATGTCTTGCAAAATTTTGCCTAAATCAGTGGCTCCATTATCAGTTTCATGGTAATTGGAACCTGTTGCAATATTTTTAAGACAATCTCTTCCTGACCCTCCCGGATTGATACCGACAGAATGTATCTCAATTCCTTTATTTTTAATTTTTTTGGCTTCTTCCTTAGCATACCACGCGGGATATGTAGCCCAAGCTCTTTCCGTGCCTTCTATAAATCTCCAATTAGGGTCTCCATCACCGATAAGTACAATCACCTTTTTATTGGCTTGACCGGCAGACAAAATCTTATCTGCCTTTTGAAGTCCCGCCTGTATATTAGTTCCCCAACCATATGATATACTGTCAACTGCCTTTTCTAAGTCTGTCTTATTATCGGTCAATCCTGAATGCAGTTCTGCATATTTATAATAACTGACCACTCCCACTTTAATGGGGGCATCCAGTCCTTTGTCTTTAGCCTCCTGATTTTTCTTGTCCACTTCTGCAATAAAACTCTTTGCAGCCCTTTTGGCGTTTGCCATTCTTCCATAGTCTTTCATACTATGAGATTGATCTATCGCCAAAACAATATCCATAGGCTCTGCTGTCGTTGATGTGCTGGTTTCCGAATCCCCGTCAACCCTCAAATCAACGGTGTACTCACCTTTCTGCTCATCAAAACCTACAATCTTTTTGGTAAGCTTAATGTTACCGTATGTTGTTTCGCCACTTTTAAAATTTCGGTATGTTCCGCCTCCACCTTCTAACCAATATGAAGGTGCGGCTTTAACCCTGATTGCAGGCGAAAAGCTGCTGATAACCATAGCAGTCACCAACAGAAATGCTTGAATCTTTTTCATTGATTTACTTAGTAAAACCCTCATAGCGACCTCCTCTCTACTTGAGCGAAATCGCAGTCAGACGACCATAGCATCGATATTCAGGTTAAAATTACGCCTGATAAAACACCTGTGCCTTAGGCTCTTGACTTTGCGTCCCGATATTTTTATCGGTTTGCCCTTATTTTGCTCTACTCCTTTCTTAAAATTAATAATTATTTTTATGCAATTTCCCTTATATTTTGTATCAATGTAATATGGTTTTTACTTTGATAACAGAATACTATAAGAAAATTAACTTCAGTTTATACCAAAAATCCAAATTTTGCAATACCTATCGGCAATTATTAACATAAATTAATAAATTTTGTCACTTGGCACATAGTAAAATTGAATATAAATTAAATTATTTTACAACAAAAGTATCTTTTTTAACATTCAACAGCTTTACCAGTTCGTCTAAAGATAAAAATACTCTGTGTCCTTTGATGATGTTATGCGTTTTTATATCACTTTTTTTGCCGTTAATATAAACCGTATCGGATTTCAGGTATATTACAACCCTACTGTCATTCTTTTCCAATGTTACCTTACGCTCTTTTGCGTTCCAAGAAACATTAAATCCTAAAACATTCGCCATACTTCTTAATGGAAGCATAACCTTATTTCCTTGCTTGAATACAGCCGCATTGCCCGACAGCTCTTTTTGATTCATTCCGTTGTCCTGAACCTTTATTTTACCGCTGCCTATCTTAATTTCAATACGTTCAGGCATTGTAGCGGGTGCAGCTGCTGCCGTCAGCGGCGCTTTAGTATCATCTATATGCACTTCGGAGGCAGGTGCTTCGGTGATCGGAGGAATAAATACATATCCGTTAAATCCGCCCTCTGAACCCTGTGAATGATCTGTTTCGGGACTTGAGCCTTGGTCCTTGGAAGAATCTTTGACCTCAAATTCAAATATTCCCTCTTTTTCTATCTTTTCTTTAAGTTCCGCCACAACCTTAACCGTATATTTGCCGACTTTTTCGGGAACTCCGGTAATTGCAAAAAATCCTTCCATTTCTCTTAGATACATGCCGTCAAGCGATGTCATCTCCTGCCCGTCTTTTAGGAAATTAAGCTTGGATACTTCAACGAAAAATCCTCTGTTGTCCTTTATACCGAAATTATTATCGGTTATTTCTTTGTTCACCTCAAAGCTTCTTCCCGACAGATCGGATACCAAGGTCACCGTACTTAAATCCGGCAATTTAGAATGTACAGTCACATCAAACACCGTTTCTATCAGTCTGCCCGATGTGTTCTGAGCCTTGACAAAAAGCTTATATATACCCTCTTTTTTTGGCGTTCCCTCAAGGGACAGAATACCGTTATCTATAACAGCTCTCATTCCGTTATGCTCGTCCACCTGCATCCCGTCCGCTATGAATTCGGCTTCCTTTACGGTTACCCTTTCTCCCAAGCTGTCCGTAATATGTAATACACCGTTTTCTATTTTCTCATCTTCTCTGAACATCTTCTCGAAGAGGTTGGATACAAGGGTTAATTCCTGCTGTTTAGGCTCTATCCTGATTCCAATTTCCTTGCTTTTAGGCTTTGTACCCTCTGCTGCCGCCTCTATTACTATCTTATACTTTCCTTTAGCTGCCATAGAGGTCGGGGTTCCCTCTATCGTTATTTCTTTTTTATCAGATGACAGTGCAATAATTAATCCTAAATCACCCTCCGGATTATTTACATTTGTGGAACTGTTTAAATCCATTACTTTAATCGTGGTGAATACAGCCTTGTCTTTATCCTTGCCCGAAAGTTTTATCAGTTTTTTATCAAGAGTCTGTCCCTCATTGCCCTGTAATACATCGCCTGTCAACGCCGATGTGTCGATTTCAAACTCCGCCTCCGGTATTGCGGACGGCTCTACTTTAAGAACGAATATCTTCTCCAATTCCTGTGAATTGAATGAAGCCTTGATTCTAACCCTATATTCTCCCGCCTTTTTGGGTGTTCCGCTCAATACAACCGAGTAATAGTTAATAATACTTAAGCCGTCAAGATAAGAGGTCGTTTCATTATTGTCTTTGACGAACACCGCCTCTTTTATCTGTACTCTCTCTCCCTTATCCGTTTTTACAACCAGTTCCTCTTCAAGATGCTTGTTTACAGTGAATTTCTTGTCAAAAACGGGGCAAACAAGCTGTGTTGTGTTTTGTACGGCTATGTTTTCAGGCTCATTCATATTCTCATATTTTGCATCGCCGTAATTTTCAATTTTACCTGTTTTAAATTCACTTCTTTTGAACTGTGATTTCCCATAATTTTTGGGAGTTCCTGCGAAAGTACAACCGTCAAAACTGATCTCTGCTCCCTCCTCTATCAAAATTTCAATTTTTTTAGAGGCAAAATTTATTCCGTACACTGTTAAGTTGCTGCCTTTCTTAAACACTAAGCTGCCGGCATCCGCATAGTCTTCAGAGCCGAGTGTTCGAGATACAGCAGCTGAAATATATAATTTTCCGTTATTCTTTGTAATCCTGTCACCCTCTATCAGCTTTATGGAAGAGTCGATATTTGCAATGCTCAATCCCCTGACATCTCTGCCAAGTCTTATATATTTTGATTTTGTTGACATCGCCTCATTAAGGTAATCCTTGAAATCATCGGAAGCGTTGACATTATCATCTGTAATGCAGTATGTATTTTGCGGAACTTCGTAATCCGATACGAGTAGCGAAAATACCGTGCTGACAGCCTGATCTCCTCCCACGGGAACGGCAGTTATTTTAAGCAGATATTCACCGGATGACACAGGTGTTCCCTCTAAATACCAACCGTTGCTTTTCTTATCTACCCTAAAACCTGCCATTTCAGTCAGCAGTTCGGTATCCGTGGTATTTTTCACAAATCCCAATTCTTTGATTTCGGCTTTTTCGTTTTTGTTGGTATACATATCAAGATATCTGACGGCTGCTCTCCGTGCATTAAAACCGCTTGTCAAAGAATCGCAGATGAGCTTGATCTCGGAAAGATTTGCAACATTCTTCGGACGTGGTGCGTTGTTATTGCTGTAATCCGCCTGTCCGTAATCTATTATCTCTCCTGTTTTAAATTTACATTTTCTCCTGAACTTTACCTTTCCGTAATTGGTAACGGTGTTTGAAAAAGTGCAACCCTCAAATAACACATCGGCTCCCTCTTCCACCATAAGCTCCGCATTCATGTCTTTAAAATCTACACCGCCTATGTAAACATTGCTGTCTTTTTGAAACAGAATTTTTCTTTCGTTTTGATTCTCCTGTGTTCCTATAACCCTCTGTGTGGGTCTGGTCAGATATATCTTTCCTTTTTTGCCCTTTTTTGTTTTATACCCCTTTATATCTATCTTAGAAGCGGGAGCAAACACTATGTCACTTATATTTTTAATATTTCGTCCAATCTGAATACTGTTTATTCCCTTGCTTAATGCCTCCGACAAATAATCGGCAAAATCATCATTCGGCTTTTCATTCCCCTCTAAAATCTGATATTTTTCACCGGCTGCATAAATTGCTGTGGGAGAAGCTGTAAACAACACGGCACAACTAATAAATACCGCTCCTGCTCTGACTAATATGCTTCTGCCTTTATAATTCATAATTTATCCTCCTATAAATCAGTTAGTCTATGATAACTATAGTATAGCTCTCTATGCTTAACTTTGTCAATATGCCTGATTAATAATAAATTGAATTTATTTGCGATATATGCTATTATAATCCGGTAAAATCATAATTATATTTTGAAAGGGAAAAACAATGAACGATCCTATAATCACCATAACGATGGAAAACGGCGATGTAATGAAAGCAAAGCTGTACAGCCAAATTGCACCGAACACCGTAAAGAACTTCTTAAGCCTTGTAAAAAAGGGCTTCTACAACGGTCTGATATTTCATAGAGTAATAAAAGGCTTTATGATACAGGGAGGATGCCCTGACGGAATAGGAACGGGCGGTCCCGGATATTCCATAAAAGGAGAATTTACAAAAAACGGGTTTGATAATAAGCTGAAGCACACCAAGGGAGTGCTGTCCATGGCAAGGTCTATGATGCCCGATTCCGCAGGAAGCCAGTTTTTTATAATGCATGAGACAAGCCCGCACCTTGACGGTCAATATGCGGCATTCGGAGAGATAACGGAGGGTATTGATATTGTGGATAAAATTGCGGATTGCAAGACTGATTTTAACGATAAACCGTTAGAAGATCAAATCATAAAGTCAATAACGGTAGAAACCTTTGGCACGGAATTTGATGAACCGGAAATAATATCATAATCACAAAATAAAACAGCCATTACGAATATTTATTCGATATAGCTGTTTTTTTATAAAAATTAATAATATCTTAAATCTCTCATAAGACTTGCAGTTATAATTCCGCAGGTAGTAGCAAAAATAATAGACAGAACTATTCCTATTAATGCAAAAATCAATCCCGCCCTACAGAAATTCTTCTTGCTGGGATTGGTAGAATCTCCAAAAGCCCATACAAAATACATCACTATGCCTACAACGGGAATGGCTAAAACAATCAATGTCACCATCCATTCTCCTATAGACAGAACAGGAGCCAACTGTTCATTGTTATTTGAGTTATAGCCTCCTCCATAATTCTGATTCGGCGGCGGTGCATTATAAACAGGTGTTCCGCTATAATTGGACTGATTATTATAATTATTGTCTTCCATACTATTTCCTCCATTTAACAGGACAACGTTTTGCTATGTATTATAAAAAAATTCCTCCAATAAGGAGAAATCATATTTTATCATTGTAACTATTAACTTGTCTAATAATAAACCTAAAAACTCCATATACACAAATATCAATCTAAATCTTAAAGCAATCATTCTGGTCATACCCTCGACCTATTAGTTGTGGGTAGCTGCATATG
>CAUUGW010000034.1:0-11129 GCA_963544785.1 uncultured Lachnospiraceae bacterium
ATAGTTTTCCTTTGTGTATTCGCCACAGGCGTTCCAATGTGTAGCTCCCCGCCTTAACACGGAATTTATCGCATCTCCTATGTCTTTATTCTTGCTGATAATTATGACAGCCGACTGGATATTCTGATAATGTACCTTATCAATAACTATTGATGTGATGAACGAAAAAATCATCGAATATATGGCTGTTTCCCAGTCTATGGTAAAGCCAGAGTACACATATATTATAAAATTGATTGAAACGGCAATTTTGCCTACGCTGTAGCCCGGAATTTTTTTGCTCACTAAAAGACCTAAAATATCCGTACCGCCTGTGGAGGCCCCGCTTTTTAGAATTGTCCCTACGGAAAATCCTACCAAGATTCCGCCCACAAGACAGGCGGTGAGTCTATCCTCTATCACCGTCGGAAAATAATGGCTGAATGACAACAGAACGCTTGACAAAAGCACCGCATACAGTGTCTTAAATACAAACCGTGAGCTGAGCTCCTTATAGGAGATTATAAGAAGAGGGATATTTAACACCCATATTATAATACCTGTAAAATCTATTTTTGAGGCAATTTTCAGGTGTAGATTTTCTACCAGCAACCTTTGAAATATCTGCCCTATTCCTGTGAAGCCTCCTCCAAAAATTCCGTGAGGTATCAGAAATAGACAATATGCGGCGGCATATAGGATTGTTCCAAGAGTCAGGTATATCATTGAGGACAGAAATGTTTTCCTGTCTAAATATTTGTTAAACACTTGGGCTACCTCCTGACTTATCGTATTATCGAGGTCATTTAAGTTTGACTTACATAGATATTATATACCCATATTAAAATAAAATCCAGTGGCTTTTTTTAAAACTATTGATTTTTTGTTCGGTAATTGTTATAATTTTTAAATTATAAGAATAATCAAAGGAAAGGAGCTAAGTATGGGGGAAAAGTATTATATCACCACTGCTATTGCCTACACATCAGGAAAGCCGCACGTAGGTAATGTATATGAAATAGTGCTGGCGGACTGTATAGCAAGGTACAAAAGACAACAGGGCTTTGATGTTTATTTTCAAACCGGAACGGATGAGCACGGTCAAAAAATTGAAGAGAAGGCAAAGGCAGAGGGTATGCAGCCTAAAGAATTTGTCGATAAAATAGCGGGTCAGATAAAGGATCTGTGGGATTTGATGAATTCAAGCTACGATGCCTTTGTTAGAACTACCGATGCGGATCACGAGCTTCAGGTGCAGAAGATTTTTAAGAAGCTGTATGAACAGGGGGACATTTATAAGGGAAAGTATGAGGGTATGTACTGCACACCCTGCGAGTCTTTCTGGACGGATTCTCAGCTTGTGGAGGGGAAATGTCCCGACTGCGGCAGGGATGTACATTTTGAAACCGAAGAGGCTTATTTTTTCAAAATGGGAAAATATGCCGACAGATTGATGAAATATTATGATGAGCATCCGGAATTTATAAGTCCGGCATCAAGAAAAAACGAGATGGTCAACAATTTCTTAAAGCCGGGGTTACAGGATTTGTGCGTATCAAGGACATCCTTTAAGTGGGGTATTCCGGTGGATTTTGACCCTAAGCACGTAGTGTATGTATGGCTTGATGCCCTATCCAACTATATTACAAAGATAGGCTATGATGCGGATCTGTATAAAAAGAACTGGCCCGCCGAGCTTCATCTGATAGGAAAAGATATAATTAGATTTCATACCATTTACTGGCCCATTTTTCTTATGGCTCTTGATGTTCCTCTTCCGAAAACCGTGGTGGGACACCCATGGCTGTTACAGGGTGAGGGCAAGATGAGCAAGTCTAAGGGTAATGTCATCTATGCGGACGACCTTGTGAGAATTTTCGGACTGGATGCCGTGAGGTATTATTTATTAAGAGAAATGCCATTTGAAAATGACGGAATAATAAGCTATGAGCTTTTAATCGACAGGATAAATTCCGACCTTGCCAACACCTTGGGAAATCTTGTAAACAGGACAATTTCTATGAGCAATAAATATTTTGACGGAATTGTTGAAGATAAGAAGGTTAATGAGAGCGTAGATGAAGAGCTGAAAAATTATATATTGAGTCAGGTTAAGCTCTCCCATGAGAAGATGGACATTTATCATGCGGCGGAGAGCCTTGCGGAGATAATGAACGTGTTTAAACGTCTGAACAAGTATATAGATGAAACTATGCCTTGGGCTCTGGCAAAGGACGAGATTAAAAAAGACAGACTCTCTACGGTATTGTATAATTTAATTGAGGGCATAAATATAGGAGCTACATTGATTAAGCCTTATATGCCGGATACAGCCGATACTATCTTTGAACTGATAAATTCAAGGATTAGAAGATATGATGAAATGGACAAGTTCGGATTATATCCGTCGGGCAACAGGGTGTCATCTGACAGTAAAATCCTGTTTGCAAGGCTTGATATGAAAGAGATGCTTGAAAAAATAGATGACGAAAATATGGCAAAGGCTGAAGCCGATGTAAACAAAAATAAAGAGAGTTCAGGTGATGACAAGCCATATCTGCCGAATATAGATTTTGATGATTTTGCGAAGCTTGATTTAAGAGTGGGAGAGATTTTGACCTCCGAAAGAGTAAAAGATTCTAAAAAGCTGTTAAAATTTTCAGTAAAGATAGGAAATGATACAAGAACCATTCTTTCAGGACTATATCCGAATATGACAGCAGAAGAGATGATAGGAAAGAAAGTGGCGGTACTGACCAATCTTCCCAAGAGAAAAATGGCGGGAATTGAATCTGAGGGAATGTTGCTCTGTGCGGAGGATAAGGACGGCAAGCTTGCAATGCTGACAGTGGATAGACAGATAAACTCCGGAAGCTTGATCAGCTGATTTATGAATTAGAGAGTCTGCCTTTGGTGGGCTCTTTTATTTTCTTGAAACGTTTTTGATTAAAAGGGTTATTGGGAGAAGTGCTGTTTTATGGATACGGTTATAAAAAAAATAGATGACATCAGTGCCGAAGATATAGATGAGAGCCTGCTTGAAATAGGTGAAGTCCTTAAAAACGGAGGGCTTGTAGCCTTTCCTACCGAAACGGTATACGGACTTGGAGCAAATGCTCTTAATGAGGATGCGGCAAGGAAGATATATGAGGCAAAGGGCAGACCGTCGGACAATCCTCTTATTATACACATCTCAAATATAAAGGATCTTGAGGTGGTGGCTAAGGATATTTCTTTATCCGCACAAAAATTGGCTGAAAGTTTTTGGCCGGGACCTCTAACTATGGTGCTTAATAAGACCGCTTTAGTACCCTATACCACGTCGGGCGGTTTGGATACCATAGCCGTAAGGCTTCCCGGAAATGAGCTTGCAAGGAGGATAATAACGGCAGGGGGAGGTTTTATCGCAGCTCCGAGTGCCAACTCATCGGGCAAGCCCAGCCCTACCGCTGCGGGACACGTAATAAACGATATGATGGGCAAGATAGATATGATAGTTGACGGTGGAGCATGTAATATCGGACTTGAATCCACCATAATAGACTTAACCTGTGAGGTACCGACTGTTTTAAGACCAGGCTTTATTACCGTATCCAAGCTTGAAGAGGTAATAGGAAGGGTAGAAAAGGCGACTGACAGGATAGATGATGACAAAGTCCCCAAGGCTCCCGGAATGAAGTACAGGCATTATGCTCCCAATGCGGAGCTCAGTATTTTTATGGGGCGTACTAAGAATGTGGCTGATAAAATAAATATTATGACCGGGGAATGTCTTAAAAATTCAAAGCTTGTCGGGATAATATGTTCTAAGGAAACAAAGGATTTGTATGAAAACGGCATAGTTAAGGAGATAGGCTCACTTAGCGACTCAAACGATATAGCAGCCAATCTTTATGATATATTAAGGGATTTTGATTCAAAGGGGGTCGACTATATTTTTTCAGAGAGCTTTTTTGTAGGCGATCTTGGAGATGCGATAATGAATCGTCTTGAAAAGGCTGCGGGAGGTAAAGTTTTTATCTGCTCAGCCAACATTGATTATGAAAATATAGATACAATTATTTTTGTTGATAATGATGATATTTCTCTGTCGGTGATGGCAAAGGAGATTGCGATTGAAAAAAGGACACGTAAGAATTTAAATATATTATCAAGGGGCTTGAATGTATTGTTTTCCGAACCGGTTAATCAAAAAACCCGTACAGTACTTGAAAATCATAATCTTGATGTGGAAAATCATGCAGCAAGGAGATTGCAACAGACGGATTTTGATGAAAGAACCGCTATAGTCGCCCTTAGTATTGCCGTAAAGGATAAGATAATGGACAGGTTTGAGAACACGGAGCAGCTGTATACCATTTCAGAATTTTTTGATGAGAGGATTGTGCTTTTAGACCCGTTCGGAAAAGATATTGAAGAATATGAAGAATGTTATAAGATTTTGGACTCGGTACTCAGTAAAGCGAGGCAGTTAATATTATAGGAGAGGGATAAAAAATGAGTGAAAAAAGAAAAGATTATATCAGTTGGGACGAATATTTTATGGGAGTGGCAACACTTGCGGCTATGAGGTCGAAGGACCCCAATACACAAGTCGGAGCCTGTATTGTATCGAATGACAATAAAATTCTGTCTATCGGATACAACGGTTTTCCGAACGGTTGCTCGGATGATGAATTTCCTTGGAGAAGAGAGGGAGAGCCTTTGGACAACAAATATTTTTATATAACACACAGTGAGCTTAATGCCATACTTAATTATAGAGGAGGAAGCCTTGAGGGCTCAAAGATTTATGTTACGTTATTTCCTTGCAATGAGTGTGCCAAGGCAATAATCCAAGCCGGAATTAAAAGCCTTATTTTCTTTGACGACAAGTATCATGATTTACCGGCAACCACAGCATCAAGGCGTATGCTTAAGGCGGCGGGAGTAGAGGTAAAAAGGTACATGCCGACCGGCAGAACTGTTGAAATAACGGTGTGATAATGCAGCCCGATAAAAAAGAAGTCATAATAAATATAGTTGTTTTTCTGCTCGTATACATAGCAGGACTTTTTTTAGCCGGATTTTTTTTGAATTATAATTCAGGCAGTGATACCCGTTTTGTAAAATATGAATCTAAGAATCTGCCTATATTAACGGTCAGCACTAACGATGATGAATATAATACGTTAAGAGGGTACACTCAGGATATGGATATAAGATATATGCATGAGGGCTTGGGTGTTGTGAGTGCCAGATCCAAGGTGTTTACTCTCAATATTTATAATTTTGAGGATTCCAATCTGCATATAGATTATGTAATATCAAGCTACGATAAAAAGACCGTTTACGGCAGAAAGGAGCTTGATGATATAATAAAAGAGGATAATTATTTGGTGGCAAAGATTCCCGTGGATTCTCTCCCCGATAATGAGATGGAGGCTATGCTTAATATTGTTCTCTATGAAAAAGAAAAAAAAGCGGTAAATTATTATGTCAGGATAAAAAGAGGCTCGGAAAAGACGGTTAAAGAATATTTGAGCTATATCAGGAAATTTGTTCAGGGTTGTATTGACAAGAAAACCGAAATTGCAAAATATATTGAGCCTAACGGAACTGACAATAATGAGGATCTGTCATTGACCACCATAAATTCATCGTTTAAGAAGTTTACATATAACAGCCTTAAACCCGTTCTTGTAAGCTCCGCCGACATAACTCTCCTTGAGATGAACGACAGTGTTGCTATGTTCGGATGCAGGTATGTGCTTAATATGACGGATGATAATAACAAGAGTTTTAATGTGAAGGTGGAGGAAAAATATAGGGTAAAAAAGGGCACGGATCGTGTGGTTTTGCTTAATTTTGAAAGGAATATCAATGAGGAGTTCGGTAAACTTGATGCCTTTCGCAAAAACAGCATAAGCCTTGGAATAAACAGCTCATCTCCCAATTATATCAGTAATTTAAAAGGGGATAAGGTGTGTTTTTTGGATAACAGCGAACTTTATATGTATGATAATTCTACCGGAATTTTAAATAATATTTTTATTTCAAAGGAAAAAACTACCTATAAAAAGCTGTTTGCCGGTTATAAGATAAAATTTCTGAATATGGATGAGAACGGAAGTACGGATTTTTTATTGTACGGCTATATTGACAGGGGGGAACACGAGGGTACTAACGGGGTGATACTCTATCATTTCGATTCAGCCCTTAATACCACCATAGAAAGAATGGTGGTGAAAAGCGATAAATCACTTGCATATTTGCAAAAGGAAATAGATACAATCTCGTATTTAAGTGAAAACAACAGCATATATCTATGCCTTTCAAACAAGCTTTATGAGATAGATTTGTCTGCAGACGGTGAGATTAATGTAATATTGAACAAAAGCAAGGATTCAAGGCTTATTGCATCCTATGATAACCGATATGTGGCTTATGGTATGAACAGGGTTGAGATTCCTGAATATAATGACAAGATGATTAGCGGTTTTGTGCCGTTCAAAAAAATAATTCTTAAAAATCTAAGTACGGGAAGTATCCGTAAAATTGAGGCAAAGGATGGAAAGGCTGTCATACCCGTCGGATTTTTGAAGAATGATCTGGTCTATGCGACGGTTAGGCTTAAAGATGCTATGCCCGACAGTTATGGAAATATTATTGTGCCCGCATATGAAATAACGGTTGCATCATCGGACGGGCTTAAAACTATGAAAAAATATAAGAAAAAAGGAAAATATATAAGTGATATTGAGCTTAAAAACAGTGTCATAGAGCTTTATCGTGTGAAGAAAAAAAACGATACTTATATCGGGTGCGGAAACGACAGAATAGTGTACAGCGGAGATTTCAAGATAAGTGAGATCAATGTTGATAAGGCTACGCTTGAGGATAAGGGCAGTATAGTTAGGCTGGTTTTTCCGAACAGAATCATAGATAATGAAAAGCGTATAAGCAAAAGTCTGCTCGTTGCCGACAGCAAAAGGACTACATTTGATGTAGAGCCAAGTGATAATGAAAAGCTGTATAATGTATTTTTCTTTGACAAAATTATCGGGGAATACGGAATTTTATCAAGGGCTGTATATACAGCCTCCGTCAATGCAGCGGTCGTGGTATCCGGTAATTACGGCAGTATATGGAGCAGATCCGATTACAATATGGAGGTTTTGATAGACTATGACAGTCTTAACGAGAAATATTATCAAAATCAGAATATAAGTGCAATAAATTATGCGGATGAGACGGTGCTTGACTTAAGAGGCTGCAATGTGGACGATATATTATATTTCATCAAACAGGAAAAGGCGGTTTTGGCAAAGGGAAATAATGATGAAAATCTTTTAATCGTCGGTTTTGACGAGTTTAATCTTATAGTAAGGGGCTACAGGAACGGACAGCTTTCCGATGAGTATTATATCGGTAAAAATGACAGCAGAGCGTTATTTGAAAGAAATGGCAACATATTTGTTTGTTTTATATAAAAAAAGCTTGACATTTTAAGGTTTCAGCCTTATTATTGTATTAAATAAATAGAACAGATAAGGAGGGGGATTTTGTGGCATGGGAATTTTCTAATGATACACCTATATATATGCAGATAATGGATATAATTAAATGCAAGATAATATCGGGAGAATATAAGCCATCCGATAAGGTGGATGCCGTAAGGACATTGGCGAGTAAAGCGGCGGTCAATCCGAACACTATGCAAAAGGCATTGTTGGAACTTGAAAAAGAAGGACTTTTAAATACCAATAGGACGAAGGGCAGATATGTGACGGAGGATGTACAGGTAATATCAAGCCTTAAAGAGAAGATGGTTCTTGAGCATTGGGAAAAGCTGATAGAGGAGCTGTCCAATCTGGGTTTTGAAAAGTCTGAGATTGAAGCTTTTATAAGAAAAAAATTAGATGAATTATAAACTTGTTAAGAGTATATAAGGAGAAAAAATGGAACCGATTTTAGAATTTAGAGATTTGTATAAGATTTTTGGAAAAAACAAAGCTGTCAACGGGATAAATATAAAAGTATATCCCGGTAAAATAGTGGGGTTGTTAGGACCCAACGGAAGCGGGAAAACTACGATTTTTAAAATGATAGCGGGGCTTTTAAAGGCTACGGGAGGACAGGTTTTAATCAACGGATTATTTCCCGGTATAGAGAGCAAGAGTATTGTGTCTTATCTGCCCGATAATGATTTTTTGGATAACAGACTCAGCATAAATGAATGTGTGAATATGTATGCGACTTTTTATGAAGATTTTGATATGAACAGGGCGATGGAGATGATAGGGAATTTACAGCTTGATAAAAATTCAAGGCTGCGCAGTCTGTCTAAGGGAAACAAGGAAAAGGTAAATTTAATCCTTGCTATGAGCAGAAAGGCGAAGCTGTATCTTTTAGATGAGCCGATAGGAGGAGTTGATCCTGCCGCAAGATCCTATATTATAAACACAATCATAAATAATTATGATCCGACCGCAACAATACTTATATCCACACATCTGATATCGGAGATAGAAAATATCTTGGATGAGGTGATATTCTTGAGCCGTGGACAGGTAATGTTGTATAATTCTGCGGAGAATTTGAGAATGGAAGAGAAAAAATCCGTAGATCAGATATTCAGGGAGGTATTTGCATGTTATTAAAACTGATAAAATATGAATTTAAAGCCACAAGTTCCAGATTTCTACAGCTATTCGGAATCAGTATTTTAACAAGTATTTTGACTGCAATTTTGATTCCTATAAATATAAGAAATGATAATAATTATGGAGTGGTTTCCGCTATTATATCTTTTGTAATAGGACTTTGGATTCTTGTAACAATTACCGTATCCATACTGACACTTATTCTTATAATACATAGATTCTATAATTCTATGGTAGGAAAGGGTGCATATTTTACCTATTGCATACCGGCAAGTGCGGAAAGCCTTGTGGCATCGAAGCTGATTGTATCGGTTGTCTGGTATATACTCAGCCTTTTAGTGGTAGTTTTCGGAGTTGCTTTGGTTATACTTTCCGCTTCTATGACGGTTGTGGGGAGCTTTGATGCAAATGCGTTTGCGGAATTGCAAAGATTCTATGCGGAGATGCGAAGCTATAAGGAGGGAATGGAGTTTTTAAGCATAATATCGGGAATGACCAATATATACATTATCTTTATGGCTGTTTCCACCATATATGGAATAATCATGTGGTATTTTTCCGCAGCTGTGGGTATGCAGGCACAGAAGCATAAGGTGGGGCTTATGATATTGAGCATTATAGGAATAAGTACATTTATGCAGGTATTATCTTCGGTTGTTATGTCCGCCGATGTGTTTAAATTTGCTATGAGTGCCAATGGATTTAACGGAGGATATGGAGAAGGCATTGAAGCATTTAAAGAATTTATGAATATGCAGAGAATTTGGATAATAAAAATCACTGTAATGTCAGTCATTTTATCGATCGTCGGATTTTTCGGAACGGTTTATCTTGTAAAACGTCATCCGAATGTGACTTAAGGTTAGAAATCAAATGGGCTGTCGCACAAGATATTTTTCTTAAGTGCGACAGCCTATTTTTAATCTTTAAAATTCTTATTCAATATCTCCGGGCATACTGTATACGGGTTCAAGAATTTCTTTTTCTTTTTTTAACTTTTCTTTCATCTTTCTCTTGTTTTCATACATTCGCTCATCCGCTAAGGAGATTATTTTTTCGTAGTCAAAGTCGCTCACTTCATCGGATGAGGAGATTCCATAGGCGGTTTCCAGGATAATACCGTCGTTTCTTTCACAGTTCACCAGATTCATCAGGTCATACAATTCGTTTATTTGATTTTCTATGGCAGTCGAATTTGAATCGGGAACTATTACTAAAAACTCATCTCCGCCGGTTCTGGCATTGACACATGGAGGTTTGAATGTTTCGTTAAGACATTTTGCAAAGTCTTTCAGGAGCATATCACCTCTTATATGCCCGAAGCTGTCATTTGCCTTTTTCAGAAAATTAAGGTCAAAGGCTATACAGTGATAGGGTTTTTTATTCTTAGTCAAGTCAATCAGTTCAATCATGCATTTTTGCCTGTTTGCAAGACCCGTGAGTATATCATTGTATGCCATTTTTTCTAAAAACATTCGTTCCTGTTCATGCTTCATACCCTCTAAAAGACGTAATATCATACTGAACAGGAAAAACACTATCATAAAAATAACAGAAATAGTACAAATTATGTTGTAATCATAGGATTTTAAAATGGTAAAATGCAGGTATCTGATCAATGAATATAATATCAGCTGTACCATAATACCGATGGAGAAAAAAGTCTGCCCAATCAGCAATAATTTTTGTGAGGACGATTGATTTTTATACTCCAACTTTAATATTATAATAGAAGCTAAAAGTATTATAAAGGATATTGCGTGGAATACCTTCAAAAATGCAACAAAATGCAGTATGTCCATATAATTGCAGATAAATGTGGATGCCAAAAATAAAACATATAGTATCTGGAATTTATATAAAATACTTTTTATCTTTACCGAGCTGATATTTTCCGTAATTATCATCAGGTAAAACAAAAATGCTATATATAAAGCTCCGAACTCAAATACATTTCCTGAACCCGCATTATTGTTGAAAACACTTAAAAAACCGTAATTGGCGATGCTCCATATTCCCATAGATATTAAAAGCCCTGAAAGATAGAATGGAAGCATCATTATTCGTCTTCTGACTGTAATAAATGCCAGTGTGTATGTCAAAATGCCTATTATTCCGAACACTATAAGCGAAAAATCAATAGCAATGGTCATTGCGAAAGGACGGAATATATGAAAAACGATGTATGATTCGAGACATAAATCAAAACGGTCAAAGTATGTGACACTGTGATTGTCATTGGGGAATACAAATACCTCCAAGGTCTTTCCTATATCGGATTGCTTTATCGGAACTATATGATATGAACTTGCTATGTCTTTATTAGTACCCATTAAGCTCATGCCGTAGGCGTACACCAACATATTATTTACAAATACCTTTACCGAACTGTGCTTTGTTTTAAATACCAGATGTGCCTGATTGGAGCTGAAAAACAGCGGAATTTTTTTGCTTATTCTTATAACATCTCCCTTTTTTGCATAAGGAAATTTAAAATCTTTTTTT
>CAUUGW010000035.1:0-11082 GCA_963544785.1 uncultured Lachnospiraceae bacterium
CAAGTTCTTTTCTTTATAGCTATACCCCCGCCTTATTCCCTGTGTCTTAAACCCCGATATCCGCCTGTCGGCATTTTGATAGGCTTCCGATACACGCGCAATGAAAACGCAAAAAACCCTAAACCCCTGTATTTTCAGGTGTTTAGGGTAAAATTTATTTTTCTACTACAAATATAAGCTTACTGCAAAGGATTCATAATCTCAGTTCCGTTATCGATTGCCTTAATCAGATCAATTACGGCATTTACATCTTCATAAGGTCTGATAATTGCCTTAGCATCATTTCCGCCGCCGCTCGGATCGAACAATATAAACTCCACACCGTCATCAGCAGGTGTCGCCTGATAGGTAAGCGGCATGTTCGGATCCTGAATTGTTACGGTCCCGTCGCCATTTTCAACAGCCGCTCCTACAGAATTCATACTGGTTGTTGCATCTGCCGATAACATAACCAAAGCAACAAAAGACTCATCATCATTGTAAACATAGAAGTATGAATTTCCGTCATCGTCCTTGCCCACCAAAGCCTTTGTGAACATACTCAATGAATCATCGCTGTGAGTGGACATATCCGCTCCCTGATCCTGTGTGTCGTCAGCCGACATGTTGTCATCCGCACTGCTGTCTGCATTGTTTGCGTCAGCCATGTTGTCATTAGCGGCATCTTCTTTCTTGTCAGATGACATTTCAGTTTTATTGTCATCTTTCTTATCTGCTTTGTTGCCACCGCAACCTGCCATAGAAGCGGCAGTCATAACGGCTGCCAATCCCAGTGCTAAAAACAATTTTCTTTTTTTCATAATTAATAACTCTCTTCCTTTCTTGTTTCTTAATTCTTAATTCTATTACTTTCTATCTATTGAACAATAACACGAATTGACGGTGTATGTCAAGTTTTTTTTGAAAAATTAAATATTTTTTCCCATACGCTGTCATTTTTTTCAACTATCCTGTCGATTGAGTTATACTCTTTTTGTATTTGCCCTCTGAGCTTTTCCGTAGCCTTATCCGCCTTGTCGTAAAATACCTGTATCCGCTCTTCAAGCTTATCAAGCAGTACGGCATCTTCTATAAGCTTTTTCTTTTCATCAGAGCTTAACGATGTAGATTTTTTCACCCGTTCTTCGTTTGACAAATAATTCTCCCGATTGTCACGATAATCAGCGTCCACCTTAGTCCAGAGGTCTATATTAAGAGCATAAATTGTGTTATATTTATTATTTAAAGTGTCCGAACCTTTCATTATCTTATCTGATACCTTTGTAATCTTGGCTTTTATCTCATCTATTTTTTGATATCGGATCAAAAGCTGTTTTTTATCCTTAGATATACTTGCCTTTTCATCGTCGGTTAAAAATTTCATACCCGATATTTTGTTTATAATATCATAGATTCTGTCATATTTTTCTTCAATCTGCTCCCCTTTTTCAGCCTTATCGACTCTTGCCTCAAATATATTTTCAGCAATATTACCCGCCTTTATATTGACAGGAATTGTCAATATAAATACCGCCGTCAAAAATAAAGCTGTTATGGTTATTTTATACCTGTTCATAAACCCTCTCTCCCTTTTATGATTTTTATATTTTAAAAATATATTAAAATCGGCAAAAAGTCTTATTTCAAATAGGGTATGTTTGTGGCAAATCTAAGTTTAAAATTATGTAAGACTGTCAAAATCAAATGCGGCAGCCTTGGTGTAGTTGGTCACCTTGGCTTCAAAAAAATCCGTCTTGGTATCATTTAAATTTGAAAAGCTCTCTATCCAAGCCATAGGATTTTCCGAAATTTCAGGATACCACACCTCAAGCCCTATAGCCCTTAGACGAAGATTGGACAGATATTTTATATATTTATCTATCAAGTCATTGTTTATACCGAGGATTTCATTATTTGTCACATATTGTCCCCACTTAATCTCATTAAGCGTTCCAATTTTGATCATTTCTCTCATCTCTTCTTTTATCTCATCGGTAAATATTTCCTTATTTTCTTTCATCAGCTCCCTTATAACATTCTGAAACAATACGAGATGAGTTATCTCATCACGGTTTATATACTTGAAAATCGTGCTTGTGGCGGTCATTTTCCCTTGGCGTGCCAAGGTATAAAAAAAGCTGAATCCGCTGTAAAAATATATCCCCTCCAGTATGTAATTGGCGGTAATACATCTGATTAAATTTTCCATATTCGGTTCATCCGAAAATCTCTGATACATCTGTGCTATGAAGCGGTTGCGTTCAAGCAGGACCTCGTCATCCCTCCACGCATCGTAGATGGAATCTCGTGTGACGGGATTGGTCACGGTATCCAATATGTATGAATAGCTCTGTGCGTGTATCTCCTCCTGAAACGCCTGAATGTTGAGCAATGAAGCCACTTCGGGGGCGGTGATGTATCTTGCCAGATTGGGCAGATTTTCGCATTGTATCGAGTCCAGAAAATTAAGAAAGGATATTATCTTGTCAAATGCGTTCCTCTCCCCCGTTGTCAGATACGAAAACTGCTTTATGTCCTCTCCGAGTGATATTTCCTCCGGTATCCAAAAATTATTAAGCATAGTTCTGTACATAAGGTTTGCCCAGTCATACTTTATCCTGTTCCATTCACGAAGATTGGTGGTATTCCCCCCTATCATATTCTGTGTACCCCTAAGTCCGAATTCATTAAAAATCTTCTTTTTATTCATTGTATTGTTTTCCATAATTCTCCTAACCTGCACCTTTACAAATCTATGTTATTTTTAAGCCTTTCAACTATCAGATCTATTCCCCTTATAATATCGTTATAGGTGGTATCGAAATCATGAGTGTACCAAGGATCAGCCACATCGGTGTTTTCATTTCGGTATGCGTTTAAAAGCCTTAATTTACTCTCCGCACCTTTTCCGAAATATTCTTTCATATCGGATATATTTTGCTTGTCCATTCCTATTATAACATCAAATTCATTTAAATCTGAAGCCTTTATCCGCCTTGCCCTCTTGCCCTTAAGATAGACATTCGGGTCTACCCCGTGCTTTATTAAACAATCTGTCGTGCCCTTGTGTACGGGATTGCCTATTTCGTAATTAGAGGTTCCGGCAGACTCCACATACACGTCTTTTATATTATTTTGTTCCAAATGATACCGTAATAAACCCTCCGCCATAGTGGATCTGCAAATATTCCCCAAGCATACGAACAGTATTTTTTTCATTTTTTAAATTCCTCTCATCTTAATCTGCAAAGATAAAGGCATCTACCCTTAAATAGATGCCTTTTAGTCTATTGATTTGTATTAGGTTTTATAACCTGTTCTATCAATGCGTTTTCCTCTTTTATTCTGATATACATCACAACGGCATAAAAAGGGAAAACAATTATGCTCGTTATACGACTGTGGCAAATCAGCCCAAGTCCCACAAGCTCCGGCACTATATTAAGGAAATAGTTGGGATGCTTCACCTTTTCAAATAACCAATGATTGTTGAATTGATGATTTTTGGCTATCATAAGCTTTACCGTCCATATTCCCTCAAGCAGATGTACCACCATGTACAGCATAATCATTGAAAAGGTAAGGAAAAAAACACCTATAAGACTTATTGTATCAAACTTCGCCTTGGTTATTATCGCCTCAAACAGACTTCCGAAATAGAATATAATGTGCAATATCGTCATTCTTTTTGAATTGACCGCTCCATATTCCACCCCTCCGTTTGCAAGTATATTCTTCTCATTTTTCTTAGAAATTTTCAAAAATGCAAGTCTTATCGCAAACACAAATAATACAATTATGTAAATACTATATCTCTCCATTATTCATAAAATCTCCTTTTTATTGTTTCACAGCCACAATACGAATCTGCCTCGGTAATTGCTGCACCATACTGATTGCAACGGCTATGACAAATGCCGACACGAAACAGCTTCTCATAAATGACATGGCAAGATCCGACTCTCCGACGATAAAATAATATGTCGCCCTGTAAAAGCTGAGCCCCGGAATAAGCGGAAACAGGCTTGTGTATAAGAATATCGTCATCGGGCATTTTCTTTTTACCGATAAAATCCTTGATGCAAGCGTCACGAACAAACCCGGCAAAAATATCGCAAGCGGTTCTAAATTAAAGGCTTTTAATACGAACAGGTATATAAACCATGTGATTGTCCCCATTATTCCTATATCCACGATGTGTTTCTTAGGTGCATTAAACAATATTGAAAACCCTATAGTTCCGAACCCCGATCCTATGCTGCAAATTATAATTCTTAACAAAGAAAGGTTGTTTATTGTGAGTAAATTGGGGCTTAAATTCTTTGAAAACGGTAAAACGGCGCCTGCCATGGCAACCCCTACGGATATTGAAATACATTCCAACAATGCTATCATAAGTAAGGAAATGCCTGTATAAAAATTATTTTGACAAAACTCACGCACCGAGTTGACAAACACCGCCCCCGGTATGAGTACCATCATAGCTCCAAGGATTATAATACTGCGATATTCTCCAATCCCGAATGCAAAAATTGTATCAATAAACATGGTTGCAAGACAACTTGAGATTATCGTTCTTAAAAAACTCGTCTTTATATAGCGTTTTAAAAGCGACATTACAAGACCGAGAAGCAGTCCCGCAAAAGCCGCTATAAAAGAATCGATCAAGTCGCTGCCAAGAGCCAATGAAAAACCTCCGGCACCAAGAAATGAAGAAATTAACTGCCATCTGATTCTATAGCCTTTGATTTTATTTATATCGTTTAACTTTTTTATTACTTCAGATACATCTATATCTTTATCTTTTTGGGCGGCAAGCTCTCTTGAGAGCTGATTCACCGCCTCAAGCTTCTGTAGCTGAAACGACATCTGCTTTGATGAAACGGTCTGTGTTTCTCCAACACCGCCGTTGTTGATAATAGATACTATAATTCCTTTATTGGTGACATAGGAACGAAAATGTTTTAAGCCGAAAGATTCAGCCATATATGCCATAGTATCCTCTACCCTGTATATTTCAGCTCCGGCTTCTATCAAGATTTTACCTGCAAGGATAATTGCCTCTAATTTTCGCCCCGCATTCTGATTTTCCATTTATTTTAATCCTCTTGCTTGTATTCGTTAAGCTTTCTTCTTTTCTTCCTTTTGTCCTTGACTCGTTTTCGTTAAGTGTTTAGGATAAGCTTACACTAAGCTCAAGCTTCGTTTCTCTCGCTTTCGCTAAGTGCTCACATTACCAGTGACGGCGCCGTGTAAACTCTTGCAAGCAATTCCTGATTGAGAGCATAAAGTCCCTTAGGATCACTTCCATACAAATCATATTTTTTTACTAAATCATCAGCACTTTTTTCTTCTTCTCCCTGCTCTTTAACAAACCAGTCAAAAAACTGCATTGTACGGAAATCATCTACATCTTTAGCCGCCTTATAAATCTTATTTATAAGAGCTGTTACATACATTTCGTGCTCCAATGCAAAATGCAGGGGGTCATCCGTTTTTTTGTATTCCTTATCAGGCTTTGCAATATCCAAAAATTCACATTTTTCCCCGTTATTAAATAAATATGTTCTCATCAGCATAGCGTGATCTCTTTCTTCCTGAGCCTGAACATCAAAATAGTTCGCAAATCCGTCCAATCCCATATCGTGATAATAATTGGCAAAATCAAGATAAAGATACGCTGAATATAATTCCTTGTTAACCTGTATATTAATTAACTCTGCAACTTTTTTATTTAACATTGCTATCTCCTTTTCCACTAAAATAAATCTTTATAACAATATGTAGCCTTTATAATTTACCATCGCTTATTATAAATTGCAAGTCTAAATATCGTTATGAAATGTTTTTGTACATATCAGAACTTTTTAAAATATCCTCAATAAAAATTATAAATAAATTAAGGAGTTTTCAGTTCGCTATATAGTCAACATACACTCAATATATATTTTTTCTATGTCCTATTTCAAGAACCAATACAACAACTTTACAATCTTGTATATCGGCAAGTATTCGATAGTTGCCTACTCTATACCTCAATTGTCCGCTTCTATTGGACGTAAGCCCTTTGCCGTGTTGTCTCGGGTTTGATGTCCCGATTAGATTTTTGTCAATCCAGCTTTTTATTAAAAACTGTGTTTGCTTATCTAATTTTTTTATTTGTTTTATCGCTCTGTCACTATACTCAATGTTATAAATCATAAACCAAGATCCGCCCAAGCTTCTTTATGCGAATAGGTTACAGGATTTTCCTGAAATTCTGCCATAGCTTCTTCATAAGCCTTTAAGTCATATTCGTCCTCTATACGCTCAAGGACGGAACTTCTTACCAATTCAGACAGAGTAATGCCGTTCATTTCAGCATATTTCTTAAAAAGCATAGCATCAGTATCTTTTAATCTTAAAGAAATAGTCATAATATCAATTTCCTTTCTTCTTTTGTAATACATTGTATTACAGCTTTGCTTTTTTGTCAAATATTCTCAATAAAAATTATAAATAAATCACCGTTTCTTTTAAGTCTTTTCTGATATTATGATTAGGATTCATCTGTGCATCAGGTGCGGCATAACCTAAATCCATTATCATAAGAACCTCTTCATTATCAGGTAAACTGAATATCGCTTTTGTCTTTTCAATATCCATACAATTTACCCAACAGCTGTCCACACCCTCATCTGCCGCCGCCAACATCATATGTGTTGCAACAATAGCGGCGTCCTCTATTCCCGAATCTCTGTCCGAGTTCGGATACGTGTACACGGTATCCTTATTAAATGCCACTAAAAGACAGGTGCCTGCATTATAACGGCAAGGTGTAACCTCATCTATCTTTTTTAAATTTTCCTCTCCCTCTATTACATAAATTCTTTGTTCTTGTAAATTTTTGGCTGTAGGAGCCAATCTTCCGGCATTTAATATGGCGTTTAGTTTCTGTCTTTCCACACTTCTTCCATCGTATTGTTTGCAGGAATAACGCTCTTTAATCACTTCTGAAAATTCCATTTTTTAATCTCCTTAAATAATCAGCTTGAACAGCTTGTACACTCGTCCATCTCAAGCGACATATTTCTTATATAATAAATCGTCTTTATTCCCTGTTTATATGCCTCAATATAGAGGTTTAAGATATCAACCGCTTTCATTTGCGGAGTAATATAAAGATTGAACGACTGTGCCTGATCAATGTGTCTTTGTCTTACGGCACAAGCCCTTATCGACCACAGCTGATCTATTGTATGCGCCTCTTTATAATACCAAAAAGTTTCATTGTTTAATTCAGGAGCGGTCTTGGGCGTAAAACTTCCCTTTTTTTCTTCCACAAAAAATTTCTTAAAAATCGGATCTATACCGGCTGTAGTGTTGGCTATATTTGATGTGCTGCCGGTGGGTGCCACCGCCATCAAATATCCGTTTCTGATACCGTATTTCATCACATCACTTTTTAATTCCTGCCATTTAGAATCGGTATAACCTCGCTCGTTAAAATATTCTCCCGTCTGCCACTTAGAGCCTGCAAACTCCTTATAAGCTCCCTTTTCTTTAGCTAAAAGCATTGATGCCTTTATGGCATTATATGCTATTTCTTCAAAAACTCTGTCAGCCTCATTTATATGTTCTTCACTCTCCCACGCTATCTTATTCTTTGCCAAATAATGATGATATCCGCTCACTCCAAGCCCTATTGCTCGATATTTATTCGATGTAATATCAGCCTCCGGTACGGGAAACTGATTTAATGTGATTACATTGTCAAGCATTCTTATCTGTAAAGGTATAGTATATTTCAGCTCATCAAACCGTGTCCTGCCTAAGTTTATCGAATTTAAGTTACAGGTCACCATATCTCCCGCCGTCATATTTAGAGAAATCACGGCTTTATCACCATTTTCTGTTATATTTTCATTCAAATAACGTGTTTCACTCATATTTTGAGCTATTTCGTGACAAAGATTCGACGAATAAATCATTCCCTTATGGCTGTTTGCATTCAGTCTGTTTACGGTATCTCTGAAAAATATAAACGGTGTGCCTGTTTCCACCGCACTTTTCATTATTCTCTTCATTATATCAAGTGCAGGAACTGTTATTTTGTTAAGTTTTTCGTTCTTTTCACACAACAGATATCTTTCGGTAAACTCTTTTTGCTCATAAGAATCGTAATAATCTTCGAGTGCAAAGCCCATCAGATTTTCTATCTCGTGAGGGTCGAACAGCGAAAAATCCTCTCTTTTTATCAACCTCTCCATAAAAATATCGGGAACACTTATAGCAGGGAATATATCGTGTGCCTTTCTTCTGTCATCTCCGTTGTTTGTCCTCAGTTCCACAAATTCATATAAGTCCTTATGCCAAATATCAAGGGTCAGCGCCGCTCCGCCCTTTCTTTTTCCCAGCTGATCCACCGCTACCGCAGTATCATTATAAAGTCTTGCCCAGGGAACTACCCCTCCCGAAGCATTTTTATACCCTCTGATGTCGCTGTTCAGGGCTCTTATCTTTCCCATATATATTCCTAAAGCCCCGCCGTGTTTTGACACCCTTGAAAACTTTGAATTTACATCATATATAGACCACAGGTTATCCCCTGCAACGCTTATAAAACAGCTTGATAATTGGTGAAAAACTGTGGCTGCGTTTGCCAATGTGGGTGTGGCTACCGTCATTTTAAGCTCGCTTAATAAATCATAAAATTCTTTAGCAAATTTAAGTCTTTCCTCTTTTTTTTCTACCGATGCAAGATGCATTGCAATAGCCATAAAACGCTCCTGCGGAAGCTCCAATGCCATCTTGTTATCTCCGTGTATCAGATATCTGTCGGATAAAAGCTTTACTCCTTCATAGTTGAATAAAAAATCACGTTCCGGTTTTATGTAAGACGACAGCTCAAGCCTTTCCTCTTTTGTATATTTTTCTATAAAAAAACTGTCGTATGCCTTTTCTTCAACTAATTTTAATATCAGCTCCTCAAAGCTTCCGTAGCCGAACTCCTTATACTTTCTGCTGATTGCCGCCTCTTTATAAAGATCAAATAAAAACAATCTGGCAGCCACATACTGCCAGTCACTGTTCATCTTGTTTACGGTGTTTCCGTTCTCATCGGTTTCTTTTACAATCACCTTTTCAATTGCGGTTCTGATTAAGACTTTTTGAATATCTTTCGTACTCATTCCGTCTTTAAATTGAATTTTTGAATCAAGCTCAAGCTCTATAGGATTGCAGGAGGGTATGTCCTCACAGGCAAGTGCTACCATTTTTTTCGTTTTTTCAACACAAAGAGGCTCATATCTGCCATCTCTTTTTTTTATTAAAATATCCATAAAATATCCTTTACTTAAGTTATATATCTCTAAATCAAAAGCTCAAGCTCTTTTGCTCTTCTTTAACAACTCTTTCATATAGTCTATGCTTTCAATAAGAGCGTCAAAATCCTTTAATTTAAAACTCCAATTCGTATCATTAAGTGTTCCCGGAGTATTTAATCTTGCATTATCATCAAGTCCTAATATATCCTGAACCGGTATTATTGCATAATCGGCTAAAGAATTAACACAGATTTCCATAAAGCCCTTATGTATATTATCCGCATCATATTTATGCCTGATTAAAAATTCCCTTATATACTTCTTGGTATTTTCGTCCTGCGAGTTGAAAAATCCGACAACCGTCTGGTTGTCGTGTGTACCGGTGTAGGCTATCATATTTTCCCTATCCTCAAAATCGTCATTTGTTTCTTCGTGGTCGTAGGTAAACTGAATTATCCTCATTCCCTTAAGATCAAAGGCATCTCTGAGTTCCAATACCTCTTTTCTCAAATCCCCCAAGTCTTCCGCCACTATTTCAAGCTTAGGAAATTTCTTTTTTATTATATTAAATAAATCATATCCGGGCGCCTCCACCCATTCGCCCTTAATAGCGGTCTTATTCCTTGCGTTTATCTTCCAGTAGGTGTCAAAGGCTCTGAAATGATCTATTCTTAAAATATCATATAGCTTGGAATTATATTCTATTCTTCTTGTCCAGAATTCAAAATTATTTTCTTTCATATAATCCCAGTCATATATGGGATTCCCCCATCTTTGACCCGACTTGCTGAAATAGTCGGGCGGAACTCCCGCTATGAATTTTGGAGAGCCGTTTTTATTAAGTAAAAATGCTTTCTGATTTTCCCACACATCAAGGCTGTCAAGCCCGACATATATTGGTATATCGCCCATTATTTTAAGCCCCTTATCATTGGCATAGTCCTTAAGCTTAATCCACTGGGTATAAAAAATGTATTGAACAAAAATTTCAAAGTTTATATCGTCCTCATAAACGCTTAAATTAAGCTTTTTATCCTTTATCCAGTCTTTCTGCTCCTTATCCCACTCATTCCAACATCTCAAATCATTTTTCTTTTTTAAAGTCAGGAATACGGCATAGTTGTATACAAAATCGAATTTTAAAAATTCTTTATAACCGTCGCTTTCAAATAATTTTTTATCATTAAAATTTTTATATGCGGATCTTAATATCTTATGTTTTGTTTCTCTTACCGCCTGATAATCTATCTTGTCGCTTGCCGGTGTCTTGTCAGGTGCTTTATCCAATAATCCGTCCTCATATAAAGAATCGGGGCTTATATATATCTCATCTCCGGCAAATGAGGAATACGGCTGATATGGAGAATTCCCGTATCCTAAAGGGTTAAGCGGCAATATCTGCCATATCTTAAAACCCGCCTTCACTGATATATCTATAAACTGATATGCTTCATTTCCAAAATCACCGATGCCGTAATCGGACGGCAAAGCCGATACCGGCATCAATATACCCGCTAATCTCATATTTTTTCCTTTCATATCTGATATCTGTTTTATGCAAAAATCATTAAAAATTTTTATTCTTTTTTTCGTTAAGTGTTTAGGTATAGCTCGCACTAATCTCAAGCTTCGTTTCTCTCGCTTTCGTTAAGTGCTCTCATTATACCATAAATACTAAGTTCAAGCTTCGTCAAGCTTTTATTCTTTACTAATCTTAATACTTTGTTCTTGACTCGCTTTCATTAAGTGTTTAGGTATAACTCATACTAAGTAAAATCTTCGCTTCGCTTGATTTTCC
>CAUUGW010000036.1:0-10946 GCA_963544785.1 uncultured Lachnospiraceae bacterium
AGCTTTGATAGCTGAAATTCAAATTTATGAAGATAAACAACCTAATGGACAGTGGTTAAAGTCGATTACTTTCAAGCTTCCTATAATTGATGAAGATTTGAATATAGGTTTGGACAATGGTGAGCAAGTTGAAACAATCGTGTTGATACGAAGAGTAAAATTGTGAAATTCTTTATTTTAAGCAATTTTACAGACACTATGTGTTGGTAGAAGATGGCAAAGGTGGGAAGAAAAAGCTCCTAAAAAATTATATTTATGTGAATGTTTACATTGATGAGTGTTCAATTTTGTTGACAATATCAGGAATTAATTTTATTTTGCGATATATGGACAATTAAAAAATAGAAATGCAACCAAAGAAAGGAATGTGTAAAACTATGAAAAAAATTGCAATTTATATGTACGATACAGCACCTATATTTGAAATTTCAATAGCAGCATATTTATTAAATACACAGTATGAAGTTTGTGTTGTTACAGATAAATTGCCGGATATAAAAACATCTGAAGGAGTGTTTATAAAATCAAATTTGTATTTAAATGAAATAAATGTTGACGAATTTGAAGGCTTAATAATTTGTGGTGGTGAATATAGTAAATATAATAATAATAGTATATTTGAATGTATCAATAAATTTAGAAATAAAAATAAACTTATAGCCGGAATTTGTTCAGGTAGAGATTTGATAAATTTAGCACTAAAAGAAAACTATAATATTAGAGATAGTGTTGAATATGTATATGATAATATAATTTTCAGCTCTCCAAATAAATATGCTATGTTTGGAATCACCGTCGGTAATCATTTTAAAATATATAAAGATAAAGATGATTATAACGAAACTGTAGATTTTTTTGCATCTAAATAGAAATATTAAAATATCATCAGCTACAATTTTCCTATATGAAAGTAAACTTTCAATATAGGAAATTATAGCGTCTAAAACTACCCTATTGCGTAAAGCTGCTGATACAGATTTTTAGCATAGGAATCTGTCATACCGCTGATAAAATCAGTTACCATCATGAATTTATTGTACAGTCTTTCACTTAAATCTTTCGATTCTATGTTTATATATTCATCTCTTAAACTCTGTGGAATTATATTGATATATTTCTTATCGGCTTTAGACATATAAATATCCTCATTATCCTCTTCCCAATAAATAACGGCATGGATAAAATCATTTAAAAATGCTTCTATTATTTTTTTAGCGGAAAGCTCCAATTTCAGTATTTCAATATCATTAAATACAAATTTTTTCATTGCACCTTTTAATATTTTCATGGTGTTTTCATGATTCGTATTGTAAAATAAATCACGCTTGAATGTCCCGAGCATAATTTCATTATATGATCTTGAAAAACGATATGCAACAACATACATTAACCATTTCTTTGTATAGCATATCCATTTCTGAAATGAATTAAAATCCGATTCTGCGTTTTTATCAGTGTTTTCCCTGAGCTCATTCAAATGACTAAGCAATTCATTTGAATACTTTTTCTTATTTTTATCAGTTATTTCTTCAACTTGACTTTCATAATATTCGACAAATTGGTCTAACGTAAACAACCCTTTTTTCAAAGCATCTTCCAAATCAGCGGTAGCATATGCAATATCATCAGCCGCTTCAAGTAAAAACGTCAATGGATGCCTGACATATTCTCCGTCAATTTCCGTTCCGGTATTTCGACAAATATCTTCTACCGTATCGTTCTCTGAATAATAATATCCTAACTTATGTTTTTTTATATCATCATCTTTACTTAAAAAATTCACAGAATCTGTAGGATATTTTATTAATGTATTAAGAATACTGTAGGACAGGTTTATGTCATTTCCATTCAAATGTGATTTTGTCAATATTCTCAAAGCTTGGGCATTACCCTCAAAATTTTCTAAGTCTTTTTTCATTTGCTCATTAAGAATATCCCTAATCGGCTTGTCTTTAAAAGTAAAATTATTATTCAGTTCATTTTTAAACCAATCACCGATAACAACTTCTCCAAAATGTCCAAAAGGCGGATTTCCAATATCATGCAGCAATCCTGCACAAGCTAAAACCGCAGGCATACTTTCAACATTTATATCCCCACTTTTAAATTCATCTTTGCAATATTCACTCGTATTTTTTGTAATCATTATACCCAGCTGCCTTGCTATAGATGATACCTCAATAGAATGTGTTAATCTGGTTCTTACAAAATCGCTTCTGTCAAGAGGAAATACTTGTGTTTTATCCTGCAATCTGCGAAAAGCCGAACTTGATATTATCTGTTCATAATCAATTTCTATGTCATTGATCGGATATTTTTCAAACTCCTTCGGATTTTCTTTTCTTCTTATTTTTGTATTTGTTGATAAAAGTTTATTCCATTCCATACTTTGACTCCTATACCCCCTCAGTCTTTCTCATATATATTGAGGACTGAAAATATGAATCCTTGCCCTCAAACTTCGCATCACCCCGATACTTCCTTGCAACAGACTGTATGGAGGAAAGACCGATGCCGAAATCATCTCTTTTTGTGGAACGAAATCTTCCGTTTTCAGACACAAAATTTCCGTCATAAGAGTTCTCCATAGTTATAATAAGCATATCATAGCTTATATCGCTGCTGATTCTTATAAATCTTTTATCTTCATCTATTTTGTGACAGGCTTCAATCGCATTCTCAAGCAGATTTCCGAAAATAATTGCAAGTTCGCTGTTCAAAGATGTATTGCTCATTTCAGGCATAATAAGCTTGGCATTAAAATTCACTTTTTCTTCATCGCATATTGCGGCATAATGAGAAATTACAGCATTTATTGCCTTATTTTCACAATAGCTGATATGAACGGAAGGTATGTTTTTACTTAAAGTATCAAGATAGTCGTTCAACTTTTCGCTTCCGCCATCCGACAATTCTCTTATCACAATAAGATGGTGTCGCAAATCGTGTCTTTGTTTCTTAAGTGTTTTTTCATTTTCAGCAATCAGTTCATTATACTTCCTTTGCTCGTCCATCTGCATTTCCATAAGCCCTATTTCAAAAGCAAGTCTTTCATTTTGCTTCCGCACAGTTTCAAAATCTTTTATATAAAAACCTATGGTAAATCCCATAATCAAAATAAAGACAATTACTCCGTTTTGAAAAAGAGATGCAAACTTATAAGTGAACTTAAAATAGTAATTTGCAACCTCAATAAGCGATGCAAAAGTCAAAACCGCTATCGGTACAATAAAACGCTTCGCCTGCAGATTGTTATTCTTAACAGCCTCATATACAGTCAAAAATGAAAGAATACACAAAGAACAGGTAGACATAAAATGAAAGACATACATACTGCTTGAAAGAGGATATATCCCGAAAAACTGCAAAGCCAAGGCGATAGTCGATGTAACTGTCAAAAATGATGAAAGTATGTATAACGGTTTAGGATTTTTGAAGCCTATTGATGCATTGGCAAGTTGTATGAGCGGTATACAGACTGTAAACAGCCCTATAAAGGCAAACAGATACAGCAAAGTCGGGTTTTTAATAATCATTCCCGTAAAATTACACTCACCGAACCCCCACATCCCTGAAATAAAAGAAAACATACCAAGCCAAAAGAATATTCTTCCGACTCTCTTTTCAAAAAAAATCATCGTAAGTGATACAAAAGCAAGGAACATCCCTGCAGCAAGCTGAACAAGAGAAAATACAAACGGTACTTTATAAGTTTGCACAAATTCACTGAATATAGACTTAAATGTGGATATAATAGGCGGATACACAGTCATAGAGCTGCGAGTGACAGGGGATAAAAACTCCATTTTAAATTCTACTTCCTTATTATATACGGACGGTCTTATTAAAAAAATTTCCGTAGCCGGATCCATCATAAAATTAGGATAGGTTTCCTTTTTACCAAGCTCATAGATTAATACCCCGTCCGTATAAACCTTTGCAGGTGCGTATGCAGTCTTAACATAGATTATGTCATTTTCATTTGGAGTAATGAGAGCAGTAACGGTAATCGGAGTCATAGGCTTTAAGCCTTTGAAATCATAGGGTAAGGTGACAGGTTTCGGTATATCCGTACCCACACTTGCCTTGACATTTCTGATATACAGAGCCTTAGGAAGCTTTTCCTTATTCATACTGTATCCGAAAGATGAAAATATTATGACTAAAACTGTCAGAGTCAAAATAATCTGCAAAGCTGTAAAAATTTTTAAGTTACTTTTCATCTAATCAGCCTCCTCGTACGCTCAAACAGAAAATCCTCCAAAGCATTTTTGGCTTTACTTAAAAGCTCCCTACGAATAGGAATACCGATCTTATTTTCCATTATAAAAGAGCGAAGCTCCATATCTATGTACATCACATAAGAAAGATTCACCGCAAAACTCTTATGAGGCAGAAAAAATTCATCTTCAGGAAGCTGCTCTTTCAGATCCGACAACTTGCCATAAACGGAAAAGCTCTCATCATCTTTCAAACATATAAATACCTTATGCAACTGCTGTTCCATATAAATTATATTTTTAAAAATCACTCTTTCCGTAACTCCGTTTTTATGTATAAAAAGAGCAGGTGCATCATTCTTCTTTAACACCGCCAAATGCAAAATATCCTCTATACTTTCCTTTAAATACGGCTTTTCAATATATTTCATAGCACTGAGGCGATAGCTCTCAAGTGCATGGTCTTTGCTTGTAGTCACAAACGCTACAGGAATGTCCTTATCTTTTTCACGAATAAGCTTTACCGTTTCTATACCTGTAAGTTCTCCGCCCATATAAATATCCATAAGTATAAGATCATATTTGCTTTGTTCAAAATCTTCAAGCAACTCCTCTCCGGTTGCAAAAACACTGTATTTATTTTTTATTCCGGCTTCATCAAGAAATTTCAGCAATATGTCCCTCTGCTCCTTTTCATCCTCGCAGATGGCTATTTTTAACAGCTCCGGCATCTAAGTATTTCTCCTTTTTATAAATTAAGTATAATAACTGCACAATATTTGCTGAATTTATCATCCTTAATCACCGATTGGCAGATACAACTTTCACTAATTATTGGCATTATATCACAGATTCACATTTTAATCAATTTGTCAAGTACGAATTATGATATTTTTTTTGACATCTTTCGTACTGTTCAAAAATAAAAATATTTTATAAAATTATCTTTGGCAAATAAGTTTTTAGATTTTTGTAATAGTCGGCTTAAGGTCATATATCATATGGATAATTTATATTTTTTTATATGAGGGGAAGATAGAAAATATAAAAATATCATAAGGTTATCTAAAAAAATACCTAAATTCCATCTAATATATGACCGAAAAGCATACAACCTTTCTGAATGTATCTATCAGTCAGTGTCATCTGATTGATAAAAAGTCAGTATCCTCATGTGTTTTTACGGACTTATTCTTTGCCCTATATAATAGGCAATACATTCATATAAAAATATAGAAACTTATTAACCGATTATAGTCTTGATCGACTAAATCATTATTATATGGTAGGAGGTGTTAAAGATGTTGGGAGTAAAGGTGAAAAATGTGAAGTTCAATAATGAGTATTCAATTAAAGAACTTTATGAAAAGATGAAAAATGAAAAGTTTTCTGCAGGAATACCTTCAATCTCTAAGCATGGAGCTGCAGAGATAATAACTTTCCCGCCACTTGACAGTCAAAATCAGGTTTGGGTTATGAAAATCGGTTTTGGTGAAAAGTCGTCCAAGTATTCAGTACAAAAATCATCCCAGGCGGCGGGAGTGGGAACTATGGCAGGAAATATGGTGCTTAATGAGGTAACCGGAGGTATATTCGGTATGTTCGGGGTATTCGGAAAAAAAGTGAAACAATGTGAACAACTGGTAGAGGCTACAGCAAGTGAGCTGGAAGCGTTAAACCTGTGATTTGGGAGGAATTTTAAAAAATGAAAAAGAAATTTTTAGCATTATTCGTTACATTAGTTATGGTATCAACGGCTCTTTCAGCATGCGGAGGTTCTAAGGATAAGAAAGAAGCTGATAACAGCGCAGCTCAAAACAAGACTGAAATGTCTTCTACAGACAATAAATCTGACGCTGCTCCGGCGGACAGCAGTGCCGCTGACAACAGTGATACGGCAGATAACAGTGATGCTGCCGATACCGCAGATACAAGCGGCGACGACTTAATGGCTCAACTTAAGGAAAGATTTACAATCGGATACTGTGGCGCAGGTGATGATGACTCCGAGCTTTATTGGGCAGTTGATGAAAATGTCAGCAGCGGAATCTTTTTGATAATAAGCCCTGATAAAACTCAAGCTATTTCTTTGGTAGGTAACATAGAAGAAGTTGACGGCGAATGGTTAAAAATTACAGATGAGCAGACAGGTAATGAGGCTACAATAAAGGTTGAGCAAATAGCTGACAACCAAATTCAATTAACAAAGGATGACGGAAGCTTTGCAATTCTTCAGTCAGTGCCTGCAGATCAGGTTATAGACAAGATGTTTGAAATTGCAGGATAATAGATGTAGTTTGCTTAAATTACTTTAAAATAATTACGAAAGAGTGTGCCATATTTTGGACACTCTTTTGCTATATAAACGGAGAGGAATTTATGAAAGGTAAAATTAACAAAGGAATTATTACAGTAGCGGCATTTCTAATAACAGTAATAATAGCTTTTTTCTCCATATCATGTGATGATGCCGAAGAAGAGAATTCAAAAACGAACAAATCTGCAAACAGCGGAGACGAATCATGGGTGTTTTATTGGTATCTTTGCGGCAGCGACCTTGAGAGTGAAAACGGCTGTGCTTCATCAGATTTAGAAGAACTTATGAGCGTACAGCTTCCGGAAAATGTAAAGGTCGTGTTTGAGGCGGGAGGAAGCTCTGAATGGTATACAGACTTTAATACAGAAAAACTCACCAGAGGAGTGTATAGCTCAGAGGGGATTGAAATAATTGAAGAGCTTCCCTCTGCAAATATGGGAAGTGCTGAAACACTCTCGGATTTTTTGAACTTTTGTAACGAAAACTACCCCGCTGATAAACGGGCGGTTTTGTTTTGGAATCATGGCGGCGGTTCTGTATCCGGACTTGCATTTGATGAACTCTATGACTTCGATTCGCTACAGCTTTCGGAATTGTCTTCCGCATTTGAAGAACAAGACACGGGAACAAAATATGAACTCGTAGGTTTTGACACCTGTTTAATGGCAACCATAGATGTTGCAGATACTTTTGACGAGTATGCCAACTATATGGTTGCATCCGAAGAGCTGGAACCCGGATGCGGCTGGAGCTATGACAGATTTTTTCAAGCCTTGGCTGATGATCCCTCAATGAATGGAGCGGAGCTTGGCAAAATTATTTGTGACAGCTTCTATGCGGGTTGTGAAGATATCGAACAGGAGGACGGAATAACTTTATCCGTCACGGATCTCAGCAAGATTAAAAGATTAGTGGAAGCATACAATTCCGTTGGAAAAGAAGCGCTGGTTTCGGCAGGAGAGGACGAAAGTTATATGATTGAATTCTCACGTTCGGCATGTTCCTCCGAAAACTATGGTGGAAATAATGACTCCGAGGGCTATACCAATATGGTTGATATGGGAGATTTGATCAGAAAGGCTATTGATGATGAATTGCTTTCGGAAAGCGGAACAGAACTTTTAGAAGCTCTTAATGAGGCTGTCATCTATAAAATTAACGGCAGTTTGCGAGAAAAATCCTCAGGACTTTCCTGTTACTATTCCTACAATGGAGATTATGAAGACTTTTCTCATTTTTCAAAGATAAGTGCAAGCCCCGCTTTTTCATATTACTTTGATTATCTTCTGACAGGAGAAGCGAGCGATGAATTAATTCAATATGCGGAAGAGGAAGAACCGAAAGTTTCGCAAAGCTCCGGAAATTTTTTCTCCTCATTTGCAGCAGCCACCTCCGAAGAATTTGAGGATCATGCTGTCGATATCACAGATGGTAATACGGCTGTTTTAAACTTGGGAAAAGAAAAAGCCGACAAGATTTCTTCAGTCTATTTCAACCTTGCTTATCTGGACGATGAGAGTAATATGATGATATACCTGGGACAGGATAATGACATAATTTCCGACTGGGAAAACGGTGTGTTTAAAGATAATTTCAGAGGAGTATGGGGAAGTATAGACGGCTGTCTGGTCTATATGGAGCTTTCAGATGAAACCGAAAATTACCAAATCTATGCTGTTCCTATATTATTAAACAAAGAAAACTACGTACTGTCCGTTTCTTATGATTTTAAGTCACAAGAATATAAAATTTTGGGAGCAAGACGTGCGATTGACGATAACGGAATGACGGATAAGTTTTTAAGAGCTTTAAAAAAAGGAGATGTAATTGAGCCTTTGCATTTTGTTCTTGAGGATTACGAATCTTCAGATGATCCTATTTTAATGCCCGTTGAAAAATTAACTGTTAATGAAAATACCTCTTTTGAAGAGATTGATCTTGGAGATGGAACTTTTGTTATGATGTTCGAGATGAAAGATAACAAAGGAAAAAGCTTTGAATCAGAGGCAGTAATAATAAACTACAGAGATGGAAATATGGAAATCTTATGACCCGATGAATTTCATATATCTATAATAAAAGAACCCCTATATCAATTTTTGTGATATAGGAGTTCTTTTTTTGTTTATATGTGTGTATGGTATATCAATTATTATTCAACGCCGCCTGTGCCGCCGCAAGTCTTGCTATAGGTACTCTAAAAGGAGAACAGGACACATAATCAAGTCCCTGCTTATGGCAAAACTCTACAGACGAGGGATCTCCTCCGTGCTCACCGCAAATACCGAGCTTTAATTCAGGCTTTTCTTTACGTCCCTTTTCAACAGCCATGGCTACCAGCTGCCCCACTCCGCTTTGGTCAAGCCTTGCAAACGGATCGGACTCATAAATCTTGTTCTGATAATAGGAATCCAAGAATTTACCCGCATCATCACGTGAGAAACCGAATGTCATCTGTGTGAGGTCATTTGTACCGAATGAGAAGAAATCCGCCTCCTGTGCTATCTCATTTGCCAACAGAGCGGCTCTTGGAATTTCTATCATCGTTCCGACCTTGTAGTCGATGTCGGAATTCTTTTCTTTTTTAACCAGTTCTGCAGTTTCAACAACCAAATCTTTCACGAATTTAAGCTCTTTCTTTTCTCCTACAAGCGGAATCATAATCTCAGGAATTATGTCAAATCCCTTTTCATTCTTCACCTCAATAGCAGCCTCGATTACAGCTCTGGTCTGCATTTTGGCTATTTCAGGGTATGTAACCGCAAGACGACAGCCTCTATGTCCCATCATAGGATTGAACTCGTGTAATTCGTTACACTTTGTCTTAATCTCATCTACGGTCTTTCCCATATCCTTTGCAAGGCTTGCTATTTCCGCCTCATCTGTAGGCACAAACTCATGCAACGGCGGATCAATATAGCGAATAGTCATAGGTCTATTCTCTAAAGCCTCATACATAGCCTTAAAGTCGCTCTTTTGGAATGAAATCATTCCGTCCAAAGCCTTTTGCCTTTGCTCCTGTGTATCCGATAAAATCATCATTCTCATCTGATGGATCCTGTCAGCCTCAAAGAACATATGCTCGGTACGACATAATCCGATACCCTCCGCTCCGAGCTTTATAGCATTTAATGTGTCTGCCGGAGTGTCGGAATTTGTACGGATCTTAAGTGTTCTATACTCATCTGCCCATTTCATTATTCTATCGAAATTACCGCCGATACCGGCTTCAACGGTCTTGATATCTCCCTTATAAATCTTTCCTGTAGTACCGTCAAGAGAGATATAATCACCCTCATTAAACGTGTGTCCTCCCAGTTCAAATTTTTTAGCTTCCTCATTTATCTTAATTTCGGCACAGCCGGATACGCAACAAGTACCCATTCCTCGAGCAACCACGGCAGCGTGAGAGGTCATACCTCCTCGAACTGTCAAAATACCCTCTGCCGCATGCATGCCCTCAATATCCTCAGGAGATGTTTCGAGACGAACAAGTATTACTCTTTCACCTCTACCGCCCTTTCCGGCAGCCTTTGCGGAATCGGCTGTAAAATAAACCTTTCCTGCTGCTGCTCCCGGTGATGCCGGAAGAGCCGAGCCTATTACCTCGCCCGCTTTTAATGCCGCCGCATCAAAGGTGGGATGTAAAAGCTGATCCAAAGATTTAGCCTCTATTCTGGTTACAGCCTCCTTGGGAGTAATCATTCCCTCATCTACCAAATCACAGGCTATCTGTATAGCGGCGGGAGCGGTTCTCTTTCCGTTTCTTGTCTGTAAGAAAAACAGTTTTCCTTCTTCTATTGTAAATTCCATGTCCTGCATATCCTTAAAATGCTTTTCAAGGTTCATTGCAAGATCCATAAACTGTTTATAAACATCAGGCATATCTTTTTGAAGCTGTGTTATAGGACTCGGAGTACGCACACCTGCGACCACATCTTCACCCTGTGCATTGATTAGATACTCTCCGTAGATGCCCTTTTCTCCCGTTGACGGATTTCTGGTAAATGCAACACCTGTGCCTGACGTATCACCCTTATTACCGAATACCATAGTCTGTACGTTTACAGCCGTTCCCCAGTCACCCGGAATATCATTCATACGACGATACACTATCGCACGAGGATTATCCCAAGACCTGAATACCGCCTTTACAGCCCCCATCAGCGGATCCTTGGGTTCTTGAGGAAATTCTTCTCCGTTCATTGCATCGGAATATACCTTTTTAAATTTATTTACAAGATCTTTTAAGTCATCTGTGGTCATTTCCGTATCAAACTTTATTCCCTTAGCTTCCTTTAATTCGTCTATTATTTTTTCAAAATAAGACTTCGGAACCTCCATTACGACATCGGAATACATCTGTATAAATCTTCTATATGAGTCATAAGCAAATCTGGGATTGGCGG
>CAUUGW010000037.1:0-10913 GCA_963544785.1 uncultured Lachnospiraceae bacterium
TGGAATTAAAGGAAATAACACTTGGAATTACAGGTATTATTTATTTAGCGGTTATGCTTTCATATATATATCTCTTAAGAAGCTCAAAAAACGGTTTTATTGCTGTCTGGCTGATATTTTTAGGCTCTTGGGGTGCGGATACCTGTGCATATTGTGTGGGAATGTTGATAGGGAAGAAGAGACTTGCTCCGGTTCTCAGCCCTAAAAAGTCTGTAGAGGGTGCTGTAGGCGGAATTACAGGCTCTGTTATTCTTTCTTTAATTTATGCTGTTATATTTAATAAACTCGGTTATTTAGATTCAAAATATATATATATTTATCCTATAGTGGCATTTATGGCATCTATTGTTTCAATATATGGAGATCTGTTCGCCTCGGGCATAAAGAGAAAATATAATATAAAGGATTATGGAAAATTAATTCCGGGGCACGGAGGGGTGTTGGACAGATTCGACAGCGTTATTTTTACAGCACCGATTGTTTATTATTCCTTGATGCTGTTAAATATGTTTTTTTGACTTTAATTAATTTAGGGAGATTTTATGAAAAAGGGGTTAATGTTGCTCGGCTCTACCGGTTCCATAGGCAGGCAGGTTTTGGAAATAATCAGAAAAGATGAAGACTTTAAGGTTTTATTATTATCGGCTAAAAATAATATCACTTTATTAAAAGATCAGATAGAAGAATTTCTGCCTGAATATGTTTATGTGCAGGATAAAGATTCAGCCGTTAAATTAAAGAATGCTCTGACGGGCAGTTCCTGTAAGGTGTTTTTTGATACGGAGTTGTTGTTTGATTTGTTAAGGAACAACGATTATTATATGGCAATAAATGCAATAGTGGGTATGCAGGGTATTAGAGCAACTATGGCTGTAATTGAGTCCGGTCATGATATAGGAATAGCGAACAAGGAAACTTTAGTATGTGCAGGGCATATATTAATGCCGTTATCAAAAAAAACAGGTTCATCTATTTTTGCGATAGATAGTGAACACAGTGCGATAGTGCAATCTTTTATAGGAGAAAAGAAAGAAAATATTGACCACATAATAATTACTGCATCAGGAGGTCCTTTTTTTGAAAAAAATCGTAATGAGTTGGAAAAAGTGACTATAAATGATGCTTTAAAACATCCGAATTGGAGCATGGGCAGAAAAATAAGCATAGATTCCGCCACTATGGTAAACAAGGCTTTAGAGGTAATGGAGGCAAAATGGCTTTTTGATATTGATATAGACAGAATCAAGGTTGTTGTACACAGGCAGAGCATTATTCATTCCGCCGTATGTTATAATGACGGGGCGATAAAGGCTCAAATGGGAGTGACCAGTATGTTGCTTCCGATAAGCTATGCCCTTTATAAGTATGACAGAAAAGTAGATTTAGAAAAACTTGATTTGATTAAGATTGCAAGACTTGATTTTGCCGAAGTAAAAAAGGATATTTTTGACGGCTTTTATTTAGGCATTGAAGCGGCAAAAATAGGCGGCAGTATGCCTACAATATTTAATGCGGCAAACGAAATGGCGGTAAATAAGTTTTTAAATAAAGAGATAGGTTTTTTAGATATTCCTAGAATTATAAAAAATCATATGGACAAACATAGCGTTATAGAGAATCCGAGTATCGAGGATATTTTAAATATAGAAGAAAAATTTTTAGTATAAAAGGGGATATATCAGATGAATTTTATGAGTTTTATTGTCACTTTACTGGTTATCAGCTTTATAGTGTTTATACACGAACTGGGACATTTCCTGTTTGCAAAACTGAATAATGTCGGAGTTAGAGAGTTTTCTATAGGATTCGGACCAAGGCTCTTATCTTTTAAAAAAGGCGAAACAAGATATTCTATAAAGGCTGTTCTTTTAGGAGGAGCCTGTGAGATGGAGGGAATGCTTGAGGACGATGAAAATGAGGTTATAAACGAAAAATCATTTGTTACAAAAGGAAAATTTGCAAGGTTTATGGTAATATTTGCAGGACCTTTGTTTAACTTTATTTTGGCTTTCATACTGTCTTTTATAGTTGTAAGTATCAAGGGATATAATAAGCCTTTGGTTGTATCTTTGGTTGAAAACAGTCCTGCTGTTGAAGCCGGAATTGAAGAAAATGATATAATTTATTCCATTAATAACAGCAGGATTCACAATTCATCAGAGGTGAGTCTAAGCTTGGCGGATTATAGGGGAAATGTTCCTGTAAAGGTGGGAATTATAAGAGACAATAAAAAACTGACGGTTTTGGTTACTCCAAGGTTTGACGATGATTCCGGAAGATATCTTATAGGAGTTAATCTGTCTTATGACAGGATAAAGGGCAATTTTTTGGACAATATCGCAAACGGATATTATGAGATGACATATTTTGTTAAGTCTACTGTAGTAAGCCTAAGAATGTTGATTACAAATAAGGCTTCTTTATCTAATATGGTAGGACCTATCGGTATTGCCTCTGTAGTTGGGCAGGCTATGCGTGGCGAAAACGGAAAAATAAGCGATAATGCCGTTTTTAATATTATGAATCTTGCAAGTCTTATTTCCGTAAATTTGGGTATAATGAATTTGCTTCCTATTCCCGCATTTGACGGCGGAAGACTCTTTCTTATTTTGATTGAACTTGTAAGAGGAAAAAAATTAAAGCCTAAAACAGAAGAAAAAATCTTAACTGCCGGCTTTTTGATAATAATAGGATTATCCGTGATTGTTATATTTAACGATGTCGTAAGATTGATTAAGTGATTATAATGCTGATAATCGGAGTGACAGGATTTGAACCTGCGACCTCAGCGTCCCGAACGCTGCGCTCTACCAAACTGAGCCACACTCCGTAAAACATTAGCTATTATATTACAAATTTTTATAAAATGCAACAACTTTTATTTAAAAACATATATTGGACATAGATTTGTGCTATTTTTTTACTGTAATACTCGCAAAATAAATAGATTTATGCGATTAAAATCAAAAAATATGTGTTGAACTTTATTATTTTATGTATATAATATATAAGTTGGATACAATTTTGAAAATTTCTGAGATTTATATTTATAAGGAGAAAAAAATAAATTGAATAATAACGACAACGGAAATAATAATAATCGTAACAATAAAATTCTCACCTTTATGGCTATTTTATTGCTGCTTTTGATAAGTATGAGCTTTTTTAACAGTATGTTTAAATCGGCACTTGATCCTGTCCATATCACTTATACCGAATTTATGAAAATGGTTCGTGAAAATGAGGTGGAATCCGTTAAATTAAAAAATGACAGAATTTTGATAAAACCGTCCGATGAAAACAATGTTAAAAAGGGCATATCTTATTTTACAAGCAATATAGGCGATGACAGGCTTTATGAAACCTTGGACAGATACGGGGTGGAAATAGACGGACAGGTGGTTGACCCAACCGAACAGTTTATCGGAAAGATTATAACTTTATTGTTGCCTCTGCTTCTGGTTTACGGAATTTTTCTTCTGGTTATTAGAAGAGCGGGTAAAAGCGGCGGAGTTTTCGGAATAGGGAAAAGTAATGCAAAGGAGTATGTTCAAAAAGATACTGGAATTACATTTAATGATGTTGCGGGAGAAGATGAGGCTAAGGAGTCCCTACAGGAGGTAGTGGACTTTTTGCATAATCCTACAAAGTATACCGGCATAGGAGCAAAGCTTCCGAAGGGTGTTTTATTGGTAGGACCTCCGGGAACGGGTAAAACCTTGCTTGCAAAGGCGGTAGCGGGAGAGGCTAAGGTACCGTTTTATTCATTGTCCGGATCGTCTTTCGTAGAGATGTTTGTAGGTGTCGGAGCTTCAAGGGTTAGAGATCTGTTTGAGGATGCCAAAAAAAGTGCTCCCTGTATAATATTTATTGATGAAATTGATGCGGTGGGAAAGAGCAGGGATTCACGTTTCGGCGGCAATGATGAAAGAGAGCAGACTTTAAATCAGTTGCTTGCGGAGATGGACGGATTTGACTCATCCAAGGGACTTTTGGTACTCGCCGCCACCAATATTCCGGAGGTATTGGATCCGGCATTGCTTCGTCCGGGACGTTTTGACAGAAGAGTGATAGTTGATAAGCCCGACCAGAAAGGAAGAGAGGCAATATTAAAGGTACATGCAAATAATGTAAAGATTGATGATTCGGTCGATTTAAAAGAGATAGCTTTTGCAACTTCCGGAGCTGTGGGTTCGGATCTTGCCAATATGGTAAATGAGGCGGCAATTTTGGCAGTAAAGGACAGGAGAAATCTTGTTTCTCAAAAAGATTTGTTTGCCGCAGTGGAGCTTGTTTTGGTAGGAAAAGAAAAGAAAGACAGGGTTTTGAGCATAGAAGAACGTAGAATAGTATCATTCCACGAGGTGGGACATGCCTTGGCTGCGGCAGTTCAAAAGAACTGTGAACCCGTGCAAAAAATCACTATTGTACCGAGAACTATGGGAGCATTGGGCTATACAATGACCGTTCCCGAAGAGGAAAAATTCCTTGACACAAAGGATCAGCTTCATGACAGAATAGTGGAATACTTAGCCGGCAGAGCCGCAGAGGATATAGTGTTTAATACTATAACCACGGGGGCTGCAAACGATATAGAAAGGGCTACCGCCATTGCTAAAAATATGGTTACAAGATTCGGAATGAGCGAGAGGTTCGGAATGATGGGTCTTGCAACTACGGAAAGTAAATATCTAAACAACAGATCCAGTCTTGAGTGCAGCGATGTAACGGCGGCTGCCATAGATGAAGAAATAAATAAGTATCTTAAGATGTGCTATCAGCAGGCTAAGGATTTACTTAATGCCAATAGAGAGGCGTTAGATATTATATCCGAGCATTTGATAAAACACGAAACTATTACCGGAAAAGAGTTTATGCGTCTTTTTAGAGAGGTACAAAATAAAGATAGGACTGCACTTGAAAATGTTACTGAGAGTTTATAATGATATTAAAAAATATTTTTCATTTATTATTTATTCTGCAAAGGCAGCATTAAAATCAGAGGTATCTAATTCACATTTAGGTTGGATTTGGTGGGTTTTAGAGCCTCTGATGTTTATGTTTATTTATATGTTTGTCGGGCTTGTGGTGTTTCAAAAGGGCGAAAAGTATTTTGCAATTTTTGTCTTTATCGGGCTGTCTATGTGGAACTTTTTCAATAAGGGGATAAATAACAGCGTAAAAACGGTGCAGAGGAACAGTGCCATTGTGGGTAAGGTTTATATTCCTAAATTTATCCTTTTACTCAGTGATCTATGCCAACTTATGATAAAAATGTTTATTTCTTTTATCATTGTATTTTCTATGATGATTTTTTATAGGGTACCTATAAACTTAAATATTTTATATTTTTTACCTATAATGATTTCATTGTTTATGATTACATTCGGTATTTCTTCTATAATGTTGCATTTCGGAGTTTTTGTAGAGGATTTGAAAAATTTAATAAATGTCGGTTTCAGATTGTTGTTTTATTTAACGGGTATATTTTACAGTATAGAAAAAAGAGTTCCGAAAAAGTGGGGAAATATTTTATTAAGACTGAATCCGATAGCATGCCTTATAGATTCTTGCAGAAAAAGCCTGATATATTGCGAAACTCCTGCCAGAAAGCTTATTATTTTGTGGTTTTTGATCGGATTCATATTATCAATTATCGGTATTCATATTATTTATAAAAATGAAAACAGTTATGCAAAGGTGATGTAATGGAAAACGTTGAGAACGCGATAGAGGTAAGAAATCTTTTTATAAAATATAAAACATTAAAGCAAACCTCGATAAGAAAGAGCCTGTTTAAGTTGAAAAAAGCAAAACAAAAAGAACATGAGGCGTTAAAGGGGATTTCATTTGATGTAAAAAAAGGTGAAATTTTAGGAATAATAGGAAGCAACGGTTCAGGTAAATCTACATTGCTTAAGGCAATAGCTGGGATTTTTTCCGCCGATTCCGGCGAGATTAATCTTTACAGCAAGTCCGTGTCATTAATAGCCATAGGCAAGGGTTTTGATAAAAAACTCACCGGTAGAGAAAACATAAGACTCACCGGAATGTTGCTCGGTTTTTCAAAAGCGGAAATAGAAGCAAAAATACCTAAAATTATTGAATTTGCCAATTTGGGCAATTTTATTGATATGCCGGTAAAGACCTACTCAAGCGGTATGTTCAGTAAGCTGTCTTTTTCGATAAATACTATATTATTAACAGACATTATTTTGGTAGACGAGGTGCTGAGCGTAGGTGATGAGGAGTTCAGACGTAAAAGTAAAAGAAGAATGAAAAAGGTAATATCATCTAAGAAAAGAACGGTTATGCTTGTCACGCATAATATGAATGAGATACAAAAACTCTGTGACAGGGTAATGTGGCTTGAGCAGGGCAATATAAAAATGCTCGGAGAAACACAGGAGGTTATTACCTCTTATATTGATTATAATGATTTGAAAATTGCAACAAATGGAAAGCCTAAAACGAATGTGAACACATAATGTACGGTTTGCGAAAGTATTAAATATAAAATTTAATAAACAAGGGTGAAGCGATTTGATTGAAGAATGTGTTTCAGTAATTATGCCGTCGTATAACAGCGCGGAAACTATTTCATTTGCCATAGATTCCGTATTTATACAGGATAGGATAAAAGAACTGATTATTATTGACGATTGTTCCTCTGACAATACCGAGGATACGGTTAAGGCAAAAATTGCTGATAATAATTATAATATAATCTATTTGAAAAATAAAAGGAATATGGGAGCCGCTTTTTCAAGGAATAGAGGAGTTGAGCTTGCAAAAGGCGAATATATCGCTTTTTTAGATGCTGATGATGTTTGGAGATATGATAAAATTAATAGGCAAATAGAGCTGATTAAGAAAACAGGTGCGATAATATGTGCCTGTTCCAGAGAATTAATGTTGCATAATGGAGAATTAATTGGTAAAATATTAAAGGTTCCCGAAAGCGTAGATTATAAAAAGCTTCTTTGCGGGAATGTGATTAATTGTTCTTCGGTACTTATTAAAGCGGATGTAATGAAAGCTTATCCTATGACTGATGACGATATTCATGAGGATTATATTACTTGGCTCAAAATTTTACGTGACACTGACAAAAGGGCTGTATTTCTTGATTTTCCGTATTTGATTTATAGATTGTCGATAAACGGTAAATCATCAAATAAATTCAAGTCCGCAATATCTACTTTCAAAGTATACAGAAGACTCGGTTTGAGCATTCTAAGCTCAACTTATTATTTTTGCAGATATGTAATTTCTGCTGTTATTAAGTACAGCTTTTAATATTGGGAGGCAATTGTTTTGCAGGGGAAGGAACAGTTTAAAAGATTAGTCGTATTTTTTATGGCAGTTTTCATTATGTCGGTACAGCTTTTTTTGTACGGCTTTGTTTGGTTTAATTTTTATGTTAATCTGATGCCTATTAAGTATTTTAGAAGAGGACATTGGGCAATCCTTGCAATGTATGCTGTTTTTTTGTTATCCTTCGGTCTTATTTTCGGTGGCTTTAAGGTCGGATATTTAAGGCTTATGGATATGCTTTTATCACAGATTATCTCAATAGTAATTGTAAATTCTCTGACATATTTACAGCTTGCATTAATTGGCGGTTGGAGATTTTTAACGAACAGTCAGTACATAGCCGTATTAACATTCTTTGACATTATTGCGATTGTGATTTGGTGTATAATTTCAAGATATATTTATATAAAATTGTATCCACCGTATAGAATGCTTCTGGTCTATGGAGAACGTGGATATGACGCTTTGGTCAATAAGCTTTCTCAAAGGACTGATAAGTATAACATTGAAAGCACTATTTCTATTGAAGAAAATTCAACTGAAGCTGTAAAAAAGAAGATAGACGATTTTGAGTCCGTGGTTTTATGCGACATATCGGCAAAGGATAGAAACGATCTTTTAAAACATTGCTTCGACAAGTCCATCAGATGCTACATAACGCCTAAATTGTCGGATATAATTGTGGGAAGCTCTACGGATATTTATCTGTTTGACAGTCCGTTGAAGGTGGCTAAAAATTCGGGGCTTACATTTGATCAAAGATTATTTAAAAGGTTGCTTGATATTATTTGTTCTGTTATAATATTAGTTGTTTTTTCGCCTGTGCTTCTTTTATCTGCTTTAATAATAAAACTTTATGACGGAGGACCTGTAATGTATACACAGGAGAGATTGACAGAGGGCGGAAAGATCTTCAGAATACTTAAATTCAGGAGTATGATAGAGGATTCCGAATTGGACGGAGCAAGACTTGCAAGCAAGGACGATGACAGAATTACACCCTACGGCAGATTTATAAGAAGATTACATCTTGATGAACTGCCACAGATTTTTAATATTTTAAAGGGTGATATGTCATTTGTAGGACCTCGTCCTGAAAGGGCTGAAATTCAGGAGGATTATGAAAAAAACATACCGGAGTTTCATTTCAGGCTTAAGGTTAAAGCGGGGCTTACAGGATATGCACAGGTTTACGGCAAATACAGCACAACTCCATATGATAAATTAAAGCTTGATATGACATATATAGAAAATTATTCGTTTTTAATGGATATTAAGCTGATTTTATTAACTGTAAAGGTTCTTTTTTCAAAGGAGAATTCCGAGGGAGTGGATAATAACAAAAAAACTGCTGTTTAGTATAATATAATTTTATAATGAGGTTTTTAAAATGAATGATATTGAACGAAAATCAGGCAATAATAGAAGAGGTAATAAAAAGAAAAAATTAAAAAAAGTATTGATACTTGAAATAGTTTTTTTAATTTTGGGAATAGGATTACTTTTTGCCGTATTTTATTTTGAGGGAAAACTGGGGAAAATAGCAAGAACAGAGAAATTAACGGATAAACAGGCGGGAATTGTTCCAAGAGAGACTAAAGAGACCGAAAAAGAGGAGAAGCCTAAAAAGCATCTGATAAGATATGAAACTTTGGTTTTATATGGACTTGATTCCAGAAAAAATCAGTTGGACGGAGGTGCCAACTCCGATGTTATGATGATTTGTGCTATTGACAATGATAAGAAACAAATAAGGCTTTTATCTATTTATCGTGACACCTATATGGATAACGGAAGCGAGAGCGGAAATATCATTTTAAAGAGGGCAAACAGTGCATTTTTATATGGTTATGACAGATCAATAAGAATGATAAACAGAAATTTGGATCTTGATGTTAAAAGTTATGTATCCGCTTCGTTTGCGGCGGTTACAAAGGCTGTAGACGCTTTTGGAGGGATAGAAGTAGAGATTACCGATCAGGAGGCGAGACAGATAAACAGGTATCTTAATGAAACCGCCAGGGTGGCGGGAGTTCCCTGTAACCTATTAAAGTCAGGCGGAAAGATTACACTTGACGGAGCTCAGGCTACCACATATGCACGAATCAGAAAAGGTGTTGGAGATGATTTTTCAAGAGCCAACAGACAGAGAATAGTAATAAAAAAATTATTTGAAAAGGCGAGAAAATTTGATGTTATACAGTTAAATAAGGCGATGGACGAGGTATTGCCTTATATTTCAACGAATTTGGATAATTCACAGATTCTTGATTACATCAAGGATCTTGCCACCTATGATATAGTGGAAACTGCGGCATTTCCGTTTGATTTTACCAGTAAATATGTGGGGAAAGCTGCTGTAATTGTTCCTATTAATTTGAATAAAAATGTTTTGGATGCACATAAATACCTTTATCCTGAAAGGGACTCCAATTATGATACTTCGCAACTTGTAAAAACAATAAGTGATCAGATCAAATACAAGACAGGAGTAAATGACAATACTCCGAAGCTTAATGTAAAGTATTATAACGGCGAAGACGCCAATAAGGTGGGTAATTCTATGAATAAGCCTGAAAATATTCCATCTGAGAAAAAAGAAGAGGATTCCGGCAAAAATGTGAACCATACGCCTTGAAATCGTCAAGCTTAATTCATATTTAAAACACAGTGATAACACATAACGATTGTATATTTTCTATAGGATAAACAAACACAAATGTTTTTATACTTTAAGAAAGGAAGTGTGGTATTAATGGATGATAAAAAATATAATATAGAAAATAATGAGCAAAGGTCTGATACAGAAGTATCTAATCAGAAAAAAGACGATTATGTTGATATTTTTTCAAATGAGCCGGATAAACAGCAGGGTAATCAAACTGTCGTGGATAATATGAATAATTCGGATATTGATAATTCTGATGATTATCTCGTAAATAATACAACGGATAATGAAAAAAATAATTATCAATATTATCAGTTCAGCAACACCTCTGAAAGCAAGAGTTTAGATGAGATAAGAGAAGAAGAAAAGGCTGAAAGATTAAGACAAAAATTATTAAGAAAACAGCAGTACGGCAGCAATAATTTTAACGGTAACGGCGGTTTTACTTTTAAAAAGTTTTTGGCAATGACAGGGCTTGCAGTATTTTTGGGAGTTATGGCGGGACTGAGTTTTTTTATAACCGGTCAAATAGCGGGCAACAGTTTTAAACCCGTATCAGAACAGGTTGAAAATAACGAAACGGTTGCAAGTAAAAATATTGAAGAAAGAAAAGTGGTTGAGGCTACCGGATATAAGGTACTTAATGATGTGTCACAGATAGTGGCTATGAATAAGCCGGCAATGGTAAATATTTCCGCCACCACAAAAACACAGCTGCAGGATTTTTTCAGGGGTTCATATTATAAGGACATTCCTGTGAGCGGCTCGGGCTTTATTATAAGTGAGGACGAGGAAAATTATTACATAGCTACCAACAATCACGTGGTTGATGACGGCAACAATCTGTCCGTGGCATTCATTGATAATACCGTTGCACCGGCAACAATCAAGGGCAAGGACAGTCATAATGATATTGCGGTAATATCCG
>CAUUGW010000038.1:0-10868 GCA_963544785.1 uncultured Lachnospiraceae bacterium
CAACGTTGTATTTTTTTATATATCCCTCATTCAGCAGTATTTCGGCAATAGCCAGCTTCATTTTTGAAGATGGAACATCGACCGTATCATGCTTTGCGGTATTCGCATTACGAATTCTTGTAAGCATATCCGCGATTGGATCATTGGTTGTCATTTCTCTACCTCCTAAAAATTTGAATTACCAGCTAGCCTTTCTGACTCCGGGGATCTGTCCCTTATAAGCCAGTTCTCTAAAGCATACTCTGCAGATACCGTACTTGCTTAATACAGCATGCGGTCTACCGCAAATATTACATCTTGTATATTCTCTTGTAGAAAATTTCTGCTTTTTTTGCTGCTTTATTTTCATTGATGTTTTAGCCATTTTTTCCTCCTTACGCCTGTTTTGCAAACGGCATATTGAACATAGTTAAAAGCTCTCTTGCCTCTTCATCGCTTTTAGCAGTTGTTACGAAAATAATATCCATTCCTCTGATTTTATCAATTTTATCATAAGATATTTCGGGGAAAATCAACTGTTCTTTAATACCCAAAGCATAATTTCCTCTGCCGTCAAAGGAGTTCGGATTGACTCCTCTAAAGTCACGCACACGAGGAAGAGCCAAATTTATAAGTCTGTCGGCAAACTCATACATTCTCTCGCCTCTTAAAGTAACCTTGCATCCAATCGGCATACCCTCTCTTAATTTGAAATTTGCAACCGATTTTTTAGCTTTTGTAACTATGCCTTTCTGTCCCGATATGGTAGCCATATCCGCTAAAGCGGCATCAAGCACCTTTGAATTTTCTCGAGCCTCACCTATGCCCATATTGATAACTATTTTTTCAAGCTTGGGAACCTGCATCTTGTTCTTGTAGCTGAATTTCTTCATCATAGCATCAACTATATCATTAAAATATATATCTTTTAACCTACTCAATGTAAATGCCTCCTTTACCCTTAGTCAATCGTTCTGCCGGTTTTTTTGGCATATCTGACCTTTTTATCGCCTTCAATCCTGAAGCCGACTCTACTCGGCGTACCGTTGTCACTGTACATTACATTGGATATATGTAACGGTGCCTCTTTTTCAATGATTCCGCCGTTTTGCATTCTTGCCGTCGGTTTCTGATGCTTATGAATTTTATTTACTCCCTCAACCAAGACCCTGTCTTTCTTATGATCTATGGTTAAGATTTTTCCCTCTTTGCCTTTATCTTTTCCGGCAATAACCTTTACGGTATCACCTTTTTTTAATTTGCATGCCATCTGTTTTTCCTCCTTATAGGACTTCCGGAGCCAAAGAAACAATCTTCATAAATTGCTTCTCACGCAACTCTCTGGCTACCGGTCCAAAAATACGAGTACCTCTTGGAGTGTTGTCGTCTTTAATTATAACAGCCGCATTCTCATCGAATCTGATATAAGAACCGTCAGGTCTTCTGGTCTTATGAACTGTTCTGACTACTACCGCCTTTACGACATCACCTTTTTTTACAACGCCTCCTGGTGTGGCGGATTTAACGCTGCAAATTATTTTATCTCCAACGAAGGCATATCTTGTGCCGGTTCCGCCTACTACACGGATAACAAGCAACTCTTTAGCGCCGGTGTTATCGGCTACCTTCAGTCTTGATTCCTGCTGTACCATACGACTTCCTCCTTATTTTGCCTTCTCTACTATCTGAACTAAACGCCATCTCTTTGTCTTGGACAGCGGTCTTGTTTCCATTACCTTTACCTTATCACCTACTCCACACTCATTCTTCTCATCATGAGCTTTTAATTTATATGTAGATTTTACGACTTTCTTATAGAGAGGGTGCTTTACATGGTCCTGTACTGCTACTACGATACTCTTGTCCATCTTGTCACTAACAACGATACCGATACGAGTCTTTCTTAAATTTCTCTCTTCTGACACGATATTCTCCTTTCAACCGACTTATTTGCTATTGCTTATAAAAGTCTGTATTCTCGCTATGTTTCTTCTTACCTCTTTGATTCTGGAGGTATTATCCAGCTGATTTGTAGCATTCTGGAACCTTAGGTTAAAAAGCTCCTTCTTCGCAGTTACTAATTCATTATTCAGCTCATCCTTTGATTTTGAGCTTAGACTTTTTATATATTCTCTCGTCTTCACTGTTTATCACCGCCTTCTAACTGTGCCTTTGAAACTATCTTACATTTACAAGGCAATTTGTGCATAGCCAGTCTTAATGCCTCTCTTGCAGTTTCCTCGGATACTCCCGATATTTCAAACATTACTCTGCCGGGCTTAACTACAGCTACCCAATACTCCACAGCACCTTTACCGGAACCCATACGAGTACCTGCGGCACTCTTTGTAACCGGTTTGTCCGGAAAAATCTTTATAAATACCTTACCGCCTCTTTTGGTATATCTGGTCATAGCGATACGGGCAGCCTCTATCTGAATGCTTCTGACCCAACAGGGCTCAGCAGCCACTATACCATATTCACCGTCTGTAATTCTATTTCCACGCATCGCCTTTCCGGTCATTCTGCCTCTGAATTGTTTACGATGCTTAACTCTTTTTGGCATTAACATTATTTGTCGCTCCCTTCTGTCTTACCTGAAGACTTTACTGGAAGTATTTCTCCTTCATAAATCCAAACCTTGACACCAATCTTGCCATAGGTTGTATCAGCCTCCGCAAAACCGTAGTTTATATCAGCCCTGAATGTCTGAAGAGGAATTGTTCCCTCACTGTAAAACTCGGTTCTTGCCATTTCCGCTCCGCCAAGTCTGCCGGAACATGAAGCTTTTATACCCTTAGCACCGGCTTTCATAGCTCTGCCCATGCTCATCTTCATAGCTCTTCTGAATGATACACGACCCTCAAGCTGCTGTGCAATATTTTCAGCTACCAACTGAGCATCCTTATCAGCTTTCTTCACTTCCAATATGTCTATCAAAAGCTTTTTGGCAGTCATCTTTTGAACCTCAGCCTTAAGCTTCTCTATTTCAGAACCGCCCTTACCTATTACCATTCCCGGCATAGCCGTGCTGATTATTACTCTTACTCTATCGGTTGTTCTTTCAATAACTATCTTTGAAATACCGGCCTTATACAGTTTTTTCTTAAGAAATTTTCTAATGTTATAGTCCTCAACCAAGTTGTCAGCAAATTCCGCATCGGACGCATACCATTTAGAATCCCAATCCTTATTTATTCCGACTCTCAAGCCGTGGGGATTAACTTTCTGTCCCATCTTTGCCCTCCTTACCTTTCGTCAAGTACTATTGAAATATGGCTCATTCTCTTCTCAATCCTGTATGCTCTGCCCTGAGCTCTCGGCTGCATACGCTTAAGTGTAGGTCCCTTATCGGCTCTACAATCAGCAATATATAATTTTTTTCTATCTAATCCCATATTGTTTTCAGCATTAGCAATAGCTGAGTTTAACAGTTTTAATATAACTTCAGATGCATATCTTGGATTATATGCTAAAAGAGCAGCGGCCTCGTTAACTCCCATACCTCTTATGGCATCAAGTACATAACACGCTTTACGTGTAGTAACTCTGGCATAAGATAGCTTTGCATGAGGTCTTTTTTCTCTGTTTTCAGCATTACGCTCTCTTTTAATCTGGCTTCTGTGTCCTTTTGCCACCAGTATTACCTCCTTTTATTTAACTGATCCTTTTTTCTCGTCCTTACCGTGTCCTCTGTAGGTTCTTGTAAGCACGAATTCGCCCAACTTATGACCTACCATATCCTCCGTAACATATACGGGTACGTGTTTTCTTCCGTCGTGTACGGCTATTGTATGTCCAACCATAATAGGAAAGATTGTTGAACGACGTGACCATGTCTTAATAACCGATTTTGTGTTTGACGCATTCAATGCTTCAACCTTTTTAAGCAAGTGCTCATCAGCAAAAGGTCCCTTTTTTAATGAACGTCCCATTTATTTTCCTCCTTTATCAGTTAACGGACTTTCCGTCACGTCTTCTTATAATATACTTATTGGAATGTTTATTCTTCTTTCTGGTTCTAAGACCGAGTGCAGGCTTGCCCCAAGGTGTTGACGGACCGGGACGACCGATACCGCACTTACCTTCACCACCGCCGTGAGGGTGATCGTTAGGGTTCATAGCTGAACCGCGCACTGTAGGTCTGAATCCCATATGACGTTTTCTTCCCGCCTTACCTATTTTAATAAGGTTATGCTCCTTGTTTCCTACTTCTCCTATACTTGCTCTGCAATTAATCGGAACCATACGCATTTCACCTGACGGCAATCTTAAAGTGGCATATTTCCCTTCTTTAGCCATAAGCTGAGCCGAATTCCCGGCGGAACGAGCCAACTGTCCTCCTCTTCCTGCATATAATTCCACATTGTGTACCATAGTACCTACAGGAATATTATTAAGCGGAAGGCAATTTCCCACTCTGACCTCGGCATTTTCTCCACTCATAACTTTCATTCCGTCCGTCAATCCGTCCGGAGCAAGTATATAAGCCCTCTTGCCGTCCTCATACTCTATCAGAGCCACATTTGCGGATCTGTTGGGATCATACTCTATTCCCACTACCACTGCAGATACTCCGTCAAAATTACGCTTAAAATCTACTAATCTATATCTTCTTCTATAACCGCCGCCACGATGTCTTACAGTGATTTTACCCTGATTGTTTCTACCTGAATGTTTTTTTAATGTAACAAGCAAGGATTTTTCAGGCGTTTTTTTGGTTATTTCAGCAAAATCAGAACCCGTCATATTTCTTCTTGAAGGTGTGTACGGGCGATATGTTTTAATTCCCATCTTACTTTTCTCCTTTGTTATTCGTTATCACAGGCTCTCAAACAACTCTATTTCTTTGCTGTCCTCGGTTAATTTAACCATAGCCTTTTTTATAGAAGCCGTTCTTCCCACGGTAGCTCCTCTTCTCTTTAATTTCCCCGGAGCATTCAAAGTGTTTACCTTTGCCACCTTTGTACCCGGAAACATTTTCTCCACCGCATCTTTTATCATAGCCTTGTTAGCTTCCGTATGCACCTGAAACGTGTATTTCTTTTCACCCATTTCAGCCATACTCTTTTCAGTAATAACAGGTTTGATTATTACGTCATAATATTGTAGAGTCGCCATTACGCATACACCTCCTCGATAGCTTCAACCGCCGCCTTTGTCAAAACTAAATTGCCGTATTTCAATATATCATATACATTAATAGAATTAGTTAAAGAGGTCTTTACATTTTGAATGTTTCTTGCTGATAAGATAACATTTTTATCACTCTTATCAAGTACGAACAAACCGCCGTCCAACTTAAGATTCTTTAATATATCCATAAATTTCTTTGTCTTTATCTCATCGAGTGACAATTCATCCAAAACTATCAGTTTATTGTCATTCAATGTAGCACTGAGAGCAGATTTTAATGCAAATCTTCTCTCTTTTTTATTCATCTTCTTTGAATAATCTCTCGGAGTAACGGCAAATACCATACCGCCACCTTTCCATTGCGGAGCTCTTATGGAACCCTGTCTTGCGTGCCCCGTTCCTTTTTGCCTCCAAGGCTTTCTGCCTCCGCCTCTTACCTCTGCACGTGTTAAAGCTTTCTGAGTACCCTGCCTGCTGTTTGCCATCTGAGTAACAACCGCTTTATGCACAAGAGTTTCATTTATTTCCACGGCGAAGATTTCGTCTTTCAAGTCGATAGTTCCGACTTCCTCGCCTTTCATATTCAACATTTTAACTGTAGCCATTAACGCTTCCTCCTTATCCTTACAATTCATCAAGCCTTGACAGCTTCTTTAACGGTAACGAGAGACTTTCTTGCTCCGGGAACCGCACCCTTTACCAAGATTAAGTTTTTGTCGGCGTCAACTCTTACTATCTCAAGATTTTGAACTGTAACCTTAACGTTACCCATATGTCCGGGCATTTTCTTGCCCTTAGCTACATGACCGGGATCTGATGATGAACCGTTGGATCCTGCGTGACGATGGTACTTGGATCCGTGAGCCATAGGTCCTCTGTGCTGCCCGTGTCTTTTAATCGCACCCTGATATCCCTTACCCTTTGAAACGGCGGTAACGTCAATCTTGTCACCGACTTCAAAGATATCCGCCTTAATTTCGGAAGCCAAGGAATATCCGCTTACATCGTCAAATTTGAACTCCTGCAAGTGTCTTTTAACCTCAGTGCCCGCCTTTTCAAACACGCCTTTAAGCGGTTTGTTTACCAGTTTTTCTCTAATTGCCTTAAAGCCCACCTGAACAGCATCGTATCCGTCAGTGTCTTTGGTTTTAATCTGTGTAACGACACAAGGACCCGCCTCAAGCACCGTTACCGGAATCAATGTTCCGTTTTCATCAAAAACCTGTGTCATTCCGATCTTTGTCGCTAAAATTGCTTTCTTCATTCTTTCCTCCTATAGCGGATTACAATTCAGATTGTAATCATATAAATTTTTAACCTTTCATTCTGATGTTGATATGCACTCCTGCCGGCATATCAAGCTTTGAAAGAGCATCGATAGTTTTTTGAGTCGGAGCTATGATGTCTATTAATCTTTTGTGTGTTCTGCGCTCAAACTGCTCTCTTGAGTCCTTGTACTTATGTACCGCTCTAAGAATAGTAACTACCTCTTTTTTTGTCGGCAACGGAACCGGTCCTACGACCTCCGATCCGTTTTTCTTAACCGTTTCGATAATTTTTTTAGCCGAAGCATCCACTAATTGATGCTCATAAGCCTTTAATGTGATTCTCATTGTTTGACTTGCCATAAAAAAAGCCGCCTCCTTATTCGTACTTGATTGCTCGTTAGACGTTCGGTACGACAAGTGGTGACTGTACACTCATCCGTGTGTGTCGAATAAGACACGCACTGAAAAATCGTTTTTGTATTACTATACAAACGTTAAATTGTACAGTGACCTGTCGTCATCTCTAAATAAGCTGACATTCACTCCGTATAAAAACCTGCAAAAAATATTGCAACAACCTTATACATCAACGCTATCAATGTCACAACTTGGTTATTTTACTATATAATCAGCTTAATAACAAGTATTTTATAAAAAATAAATTGTATTTTATAAAAACAACCGTACACAGCCCTGTGTACGGTTGCCTTAATCATCATTATAATATTTTATTCCTCATCATCCGAACCTATAGATTCCATTATTCTAAGGATTTTAGAATGTAAATTATCTGCATAATCACAAATACCTAAAAATTTCTCTTTTGATTTTTCTCTCGGAAAGGGAGGGGAAGATGTCTTTTTTTGTTTTTTTCATAAATTCCCTATTTATTTGTATTCCGTCTACCAATTTCCTTTGATTTTTAATAGAAAAGGTCCTTTCATCATTACCGAAAGCATCATCCAAATCGGGTATACAGATTATTTCCTTATCGCTTATGGGTATTGCAACCACTGAAGATGATTCATTAAAATCCCTCGCTGAGATGACATTTAAATTTGTCAACTCCGCCAAAAAACTATAATACTCGTTTGCCGACATGTTGTTCATATTGTATTTTTCTCTAAGCATTTTTCGCTGACTCTCAGTTAATGAAGCCGTTCCGTCAGCATTGATATTTGCTCCGTATTTCTTAAAATGCGGCTCATAAAGTTTACCTAATCCGTTTTTGTCAAACGGGCTATCTACAGTTTTATTATTTGATAGGTTCTTATCTGTGCCTTGATTATTCTCCGCTAAAGCAGCCTTGCGTTTCATTATTGTATTAAATGCCTCTTTGAAGTAATATGAATTCGAGTATCTTACAGTCCTATATATACCGCCGCCACCGACTCTCATATATTCCTCCTATCAAAAAGTGAATCCTAACTTCATAACGCTCCATATCGGAATTTTAGGCTCATTAGAAAATCTAATAAAAACCAATTTCCAATCACAGTAATTCTGTCCCTTAACACACGGTACATATATGGTACGATTTGCCCAAATCTCACTCACCGGACCCTCTGTTTTAAATTCATCATTTACATAAAGCTTGTACCTGTAATTATCGCTATACCAAAAATTAGGAACAGCAACTAAATAATTGCAATCGTGTTCCTTGCATTTTATGTTTAAAATTATAAACAATTTACCTTAATTTGTCAACCTCAATCTCTTCTTTTTGTATTTTATCAGGTACAATATCCGTGTTTTCAACAACATCATTTTGCTGCTTTTTTATCTTCATATCAATAAAAGTATCCCAAAGGACCGCTATGCTTCTATAAACCGGAACTGCAAGCAACATTCCGAGTGCCCCTCCCAAGTTTCCGCCGACAAGTATTGCGAATATAATGGTAAGGGGTCTTGCCCCGACTGTGGTTCCCAAAATCTTAGGACCCAGGAACCAACCGTCAAACTGCTGCAATGCAAGCACGAATATAGCCACCCAAAGAGCCTTTACAGGCGAGTATATAAGTGTGATTACAACAGCCGGAATCGCACCGATAAACGGTCCGAAATAGGGTATCATATTCGTAACACCCACGATTATACTCAGCAACACCGCATATTTTACATTTAGAATTAGAAAACCTATATAACACATAATTCCTATAATGGTGGAATCAATAAGCTTCCCTACAAGAAAGTTGTAAAAGAAGAAATTTACCTTTCTGAAATAGTCAAGTACCGGGCCCGACTTTTCTTTAAGGAACACCACTATAAGTTTTCTTATGTACTCAAGCAAATTTTCCTTATCATATAATAGATAAATCGAAACAAAAAGACCCAATAAAAACTGGATCAGACCCGAGGTGATATTCACCACCTTGGAAAAAACCGAAAACAGATCGATATTGGTAAAATTAAGCAGCCACTTGGCTATCTCAGCCGTGTTTTTTCTAAGCAGCTGCCCCAAGCCTAAATCCATCAAAAGCTTATCACCGTTCGGGATTTTTTGTATGTAGGTATTTAAAGTATCCGGCATTACCAGTATCAATGAATAAAGCTCCGATATATTGGAGGTGATTACCGGCACCACAACCAGAGAAAATACGAATATTAAGCTGAAAAACCCTACATAAACGAGCAACAGGGCTATTCCTCTCTTCATTTTTTTGAATGTCTTTTGCAAAAATTTTATTGCAGGATTAAGGATAAAAGCCATACCCACACCCCAAGCAAAGGGCAACAGTGCATGGGCAAGTCTTGAAAACTTTAAAAAGAAAAACCTGTAATTTTCAACACCCTTATATAAAATCAGACAGCAAAAAAAGAATAAAAGCAACTTTTTATAATTCTTATCAAGAATAAAATTTTTCACCGTTTCGTCCCTCATAATCCTATAAAAATTTATCCATTGCAATTTCCACCATCTTATCTATATTGTAATATTTATAATCTGCAAGTCTTCCCAACAATATAAGATTTTTAAACCTTAACGCCTCTTGCAGATATTCATTATAAAGAACATCGGTGCTTGCATTATTTATAGCATAATATGGAATATCTCCGTCCTTAAAGCTGCATTTCTTCGGATATTCTTTCATTATTGTAGTTCCGCCGATTTCCTGCCCCGTGAGCTTTTTAAACTCCGTGATTCTGGTATAGTCCTCACTCACCGTATAATTGACAACCGCCTTTATAATATAGCTGTTCACATCATAGTGCTCAAACTTAAAATCAAGGCTTCTGTATGGAAGCTCTCCAAATTTAAAATCAAATAACTCGTCCAAAGCTCCGGTGTATATAACCTTTCCTGAAAAAGGAGTATTATCAAATAAAATCTCAGAATTTTCAGTAAACACGAGCAGAGCTTTCGCATCGGCATTAAGCCTTAAATCAATGTTTTCATGCTCAGACATATTTTCAAACATCTTATAAAAACCGTCTTTCGGCACTCCCTGATACTTGTCAGCAAAATATCCGTTTTCATGAGATAAAACAATCGGCACCCTGTTTCCGACCGACGGGTCAAGCTCTTCAAGAGTTTTCCCCCACTGCTTCATTGTATAGAACTTAAAAATATTATCATAAACATAATCCGCAACAATTTTTAATTCTTTGTCATCGGAATTTATTAAGTCCAGTATAGATACTCTTGCCCCGTTTCCAAACTTTTCTATAAGCTTATCCTTAAGCCCTGATGCAGTGCTCTCATCAAAAACCATATACAGACTGTTAAAGTTGAACGGAACGGGAATAAAAGAATTATTTATATTCGCAACCACTTCGTGCCTGAACAAATGCCAATCTGTAAACTTGCTCAAAAATTTAAAAACCGCCTCATTATTTGTATGAAAAATATGCGGACCGTAAGTATGAATCAAAACTCCGTTCACATCATATTCATCGTAGCAATTTCCTCCTATATGCCCTCTTTTATCTATAATTAAAATTTTGTTGCCCTTATCGGCAAGGATTCTGGCACTGCTTATTCCCGCAATACCGGCTCCCACTATAATATAGTCGTACATAATACCTCCTAAAATGCCTATAATACTCAGCAAAACACTTTCAGTATAGAATTTTATTTTTGAAATTTAGCTGTTTTTAACAAAATCAAGCACATCAAAAACATCATAAAATTTTATTGTCGCCTTATCATAATCAAGTCTTGAATTGTTCCATCTGACCAAGGCTGCGGTAATTCCGGCGTTTTCGGCACTTAATATATCGCTCTCCATATCCCCGATATAAATACATTCCTCTTTCTTTGCACCTGTCATCTCCATATATTTCAAAAGAGGCTCAGGATCCGGCTTATGTTTTACAGTATCTTCTTCTAAAACCGTCGTTTCAAAATATTTCTCAAAATTAAACCTTGAAAAAAACTTTTTAAATTCATCTCTGTTCCTTGAGGTGACTATCCCCAAATTAAAACCGCAATCCTGAAGCTCTTTCAGCAGATCCTCCATTTTTTCAAAATAGTCGGTATCATCT
>CAUUGW010000039.1:0-10797 GCA_963544785.1 uncultured Lachnospiraceae bacterium
AAGTCCTGTTGTAAGCTTCTGATTTGTGAGTCGGCTGTATAGTATAAGCATCAAAGTGGTCATAAGCATAAGCAGTACGGACAATGCCGCCGCGAAAGGCACATTATGTCCCTTAGTCATTTGCTCGTGTATTACACTGCCCATAAGTACAATCTTGTTTCCTCCCATTATATCGGCTATAAAAAACAATCCCATTGAAGGAATAAATGTGATTACAATACCGGAGAGAAGTCCCGGCAGGGTTAAAATAAAATTGATTGAAAAAAATGCTCTTATTTTAGATGCTCCAAGGTCGTAGGCAGCCTCTGTCAATGAAAAGTCGAGTCTTTGTGCCGAAGAATATATTGACAGTATCATAAACGGCAACAATATATAAACCATTCCGAAAACCACCGCTTCATAGCTGTACATAAGCTTTAAAGGTTTTTTAGTTATATTAAGGAGCATAAGAAGCCTGTCAAGCAGTCCGTTGCTTCTAAGCACCGCAAGCCAACCGTTCATACGGATAAGAGAGCCGGTGAAAAAAGGAATCAGAAGTAAAAGCATAGCCGTTTTTTTATTTTGTTCGGACATTCTTGCCATAAAATATCCGAAAGGATAGGCTATTACGGCTATAAGTGTTGTGGTTATTAATGCTAATTTAAAGGAGTTCAGTAAAATTGTAACATACATAGGCTCAAGCAGTTTTTTGTAGTTGTCAAGCGTAGGAGTAAATGTTACCGAAAACCCTGTTCCTCTTTGCATAAAGCTTATAAAAATCATATATATGAACGGGAAAAGGACAAAGAGTAATGTAATTATATAAAATGGAAGTATCAGCCATCTGCTGAACAACCTTTTATTTTTCATATCAGTCCTCCAATAGTATAAAGCTGTCAGGCATAAAGCTGATACATATTTCGCTTCCGACAGCGGCATCGTATTTTAAACCGTATCTGGTAGAGGTGATTATATCCTGATTTGACAGCAAAAGAGTCGTGGATAACAGACCTCCGCCGAAAAATTTGTTTATCACCTTGGCTTTGGTGGCGTTCTCTTCTTTGCAGTTTAAGACAACGTTTTCATATCTTACCGCCAATTTTATTTTTTGATTAATAGCCAAGTTAAGATTTGTGTTGTTGTGTACAATGATTGCTTTTCCGGCAACATCTACCAAAAGATTGTTTTCATCTCTTTTTTCTAAAACCCTTGCATTGATAATATTGGCATTGCCTACAAAGGTAGCCACATACGAGTTCACCGGATTATTGTATATTTCATCGGGAGTTCCTATCTGTAAAAAAACTCCATCTTTCATAACGGCAATCCTGTCAGACATATTGATAGCTTCCTCCTGGTCGTGAGTAATATATATAAAGGTCAGATTAAGCTTTTTTTGCAGTTCCTTTAATTGACTCTGCATACTCTTTCTTAATTGTAAATCAAGTGCACTTAACGGTTCATCAAGTAAAAGCAGTGAGGGTTTGTTTATTATAGCTCTTGCAATGGCGACTCTTTGTTTTTCGCCGCCTGAGAGCGTGTCTATTCTTTTTTTTTCAAAGCCCGACAGCTGTACATTCTCAAGAACATCAGCCACGGCTTCTTTAATAGCCGCCTTTGAAACCCCTCTTATTTTAAGGGCATATCCTACATTATCAAAGACATTCATATGAGGAAACAGGGCATAATTTTGAAATATTGTATTCAGTTCTCTTTTGTTTGGCTCAAGGTTCGTAATGTCTTTTCCGTTAAGAATAACCTGTCCGCTGTCCAAAGTTTCAAGCCCCGCTATAATTCTAAGAGTTGTAGTTTTTCCACAGCCTGATCTGCCCAATAATGTCAAAAATTCTCCTCTTTTTATATTGATTGAGCAATTATTTAATATAAGCTTGTCATCAAAAAATTTTTTGATATTTTTAAGCATTAAAATATAGTCTGTCATTTACTTTCTCCTAAAAATAAATATATATAACAATTTATTTTATAGTATTAACAGAAAAAATACAACTGTTTTTACAACAAAACTTAACACTTGCTTTCAATGAAATGTTAACGGTTTACAATGATATATATTTTTGTTAAAATAAGTATTATTAAAAATAAAAGTATAACTTTTCGTGATTCGGATTATTTGAAAGGAGATATGAATGTCAAAGGAATTATTGGACAGGTTTTTATGCTATGTAAAAAAGGAAACCAGATCAGATGAAAAAAGCACTACAGTTCCGTCTACAAAAAGTCAGATTAAGTTTCAGGAGGAGCTGGTAGAAGAGCTTAAAGCACTTGGCTTCAGTGACGTAAAATTAAATTATGAAAACTGTTTTGTTACTGCAAGTGTACCGGCAAATATTGAAAAAGAAGTGCCTACAGTCGGGTTTATAGCACACGTTGATACGGCGGATTTTGAGGCTCGCAATATTAAACCGCAGATTTATGAAAATTATGATGGAGAAAAAATCATCTTAAATAAGGAGCAAAATATCGTACTTGATCCTGAAGATTTTCCCAACCTGAAAAATTATATAGGACAGACGATTATTACCACCGACGGCACCACCTTGCTCGGAGCTGATGATAAGGCGGGCGTGGCTTCTATTATCACGGCTTTAAGATCTCTTATAGGAAATGATAAGATAAAACACGGCAAGATAAGAATGGCGTTCGGACCTGATGAAGAAATCGGAAGAGGAGCGGATCTTTTTGATGTAGATGAGTTCGGCTGTGATTTTGCATACACTGTGGACGGCGGTGAGGTGGGCGAGTTTCAATATGAATGCTTTAATGCGGCATCAGCCACAATTACCGTAAAAGGTAAAAATGTGCATCCGGGCAGTGCCAAAGATAAGATGATAAATGCAATAGAGGTGGGAAGAGAATTTATGAATGCTCTGCCGGAATTTATGGTACCTGAAAGAACATCGGGACGTGAGGGTTTTTTTCATATCACGGATTTTACAGGGACGGTGGAAGAGGCAAAGCTGTCCTATATTATACGTGATTTTGATAAACAGCTGTTTGAGGATAAGAAAAGTTATGTGCTTAAGATAGCAGAGGAGATAAACAGAAGATTTAACGAGCCTGTGGTATTCGTTAACTTAAAGCAACAATATTTCAATATGATAGATGATATAAAAAAGGATTTCAGATGTGTAGAGGTCGCAAGAGCCGCATTTGAGGAGCTTAATATAAAGATAATGGAAATTCCGATAAGAGGAGGTACGGACGGTTCAAAAATTTCTCTTATGGGAACGCCGACACCCAACATATTTACGGGTGGAGAAAATTTTCACGGAAGATATGAATTTGTATCTTTACAGGGAATGGAAAAGGCGGTAAGTGTCGTACTTAAGATATCCGAGCTTGTCGCAAGGCTTTAATTTATAAGTCGATTGCATTACTACTTTTATAGTAGGGCTTAGGTGAAAATAAAATAAAAGGAAGGTATATATAAAATGAAGGGTATTAAAGAGAAAAAAGCAGTATTAAAAATTATTAGAAGATTAAGCATTTTTTTCGTATTTGTAACGGTAATAGGACTTTTGCACAGTGAACCGGTATTTGCGGGGAGAAACGGGTATTATGTAATCACCACCTTTGATAACGGATATTCTCTTGTAATAAGAGGAGGGAAGTATGGGATTACAGACAGTGAAAATAACATTGTCCTACCTATTGAATACGACAGAATAGATGATGAATCAGATGGATTTTTAAAAGTAAATAAGGACAATAAATATGGCTTCATAGACAAGGAAGGCAACATAACCGTGCCTGTAGAGTATGATATGGCATATGATTTCAGTGAGGGACTGGCACCTGTAAAAATATACGGCAAATGGGGGTATATAAATAAGGAAAATGAAGATATCATACCATTTGGATATGAAGATGCCGCCATTTTCAGTGAGGGACTGGCACCTGTAAAAATATATGGCAAATGGGGATATATAAATACATATGGAACAGAAGTAATACCGTTAGAATATGATATGGCATATAATTTTAAAGAGGGATTCGGGTGTGTTAAAAAAGCTGATAAATGGGGGTATGTAAATAAATACGGTGAAGAAATCGTGCCGTTACAGTATGACAGGGCATATGATTTTAAAGGCGGGTTGGCACCGGTTGTAAGGGCAGGCAGATGGGGATATATAAATACATATGGAACAGAAGTAATACCGTTAGAATATGATATGGCATACAGTTTTAAAGAGGGTATGGCGGCAGTGGAAAGATCCGGTAAAATGGGCTATATCAACAAGAACGGTACAGAGATAATACCGTTACAGTATGATCGTGCATTTGCTTTCAGCAAAGGGCTTGCAGGGGTAAAAAAAGGAGGCAGATGGGGATATATAAATAAAAGCGGTCAAGTGGTAATACCGTTAAAATATTATGGTACTTATATATTTAGAGAAGGTCTTGCGGCAGTGCTGAATCACAAATATAAATGGGGATTTATCAATAAAAGAGGTCAGGTGGTTATACCGTTTGTATATGACGGGGAAAGTAGCGATTACAATGAAAAAGGTCTTTATTTTGATAAGGGCAAGGTTAGGATGTTTAAAAACGGCATTGAAGGTTATGTGAACAAAAAAGGTGTATTCGCTCCTATCAGATGATATTTAAGATATAATTATTTCACATCAAACAATAAAAATCTTTCATCTTTTTTTCTAAAATTTATGATGACAGATTTTATTGTTTGATGTATTTTTATTTTATTTTTACCGACATTTTATTCTGCTATTTATAAATTTTGAAAAAATTATAAAAAGCTCTTGCTTTTTTATTACAGTTATGGTAATATATTTTTTGCTGATTTGATTTTTCAAATTTATTCCTCGATAGCTCAATGGCAGAGCACTCGGCTGTTAACCGAGGGGTTGTTGGTTCGAGCCCAACTCGGGGAGTTTAATTTAACAATTTGAAAACGGTCCCATGGTCAAGCGGTTAAGACATCGCCCTTTCACGGCGGTAACAGGGGTTCAAATCCCCTTGGGATCATTTAAGCAATATTATGGATCCTTAGCTCAGTTGGTTAGAGCAACCGGCTCATAACCGGTAGGTCCCGGGTTCGAGTCCCTGAGGATCCACTTTTTTATAAGCTCGGTTAAACCGTCAGCTTCTGTAAGTAGACGAGAACAGCCGAAATTTATAGTTTATACTTTGATGTTTGCTTAGGATGCCGGCGTGGCGGAATTGGTAGACGCGCGGGACTTAAAATCCCGTGGGTAGTGATACTCGTGCCGGTTCGACCCCGGCCGCCGGCATTTTTTATCGCTTTAATATTTTGGAGGTATTTATGGCAGCTCTTAGAATTATTTTAACTGTTTTATTATTGATAGACAGCATAGTTTTAGCGGTTATCGTCCTTATGCAGGAGGGCAAGGCTGAAGGACTTGGAGCTATAGCGGGTATAGCGGATACGTACTGGGGCAAGAACAAGGGACGTTCCATGGAGGGAAAACTTGTTCAGGTTACTACTCTTTGTATGGCGTTGTTTTTTATACTTTCGGTTATTTTGAATATAAGATTTTAATTAAGAGTATGACATTTAATCCATTGTTGTTTAATAACAACGATGGATTTTTTAAATTAATGGGTAAATATGAGGAAGAAAGATAAGAATTTAAAGAAAAAATTTAGAAATACTGATAAAAGAAGAATTAAAACCGGTGTTTTAAAAAATAGGGATAATATACTCACCGGAAGATTTGCAGGCACCTCCGGAGGTTTCGGTTTCGTTAAGGTGGAGGGTTTTGACAAAGATTTTTTTATTTCCAATAAGGACAGATTGAACGCATTTGACAATGATATAGTGGAAATAACCCCTTATAAGTACCATAATGGAAAAAGACGTGAGGCTAAAGTAATCTCGATTAAGGAAAGAAGTGAAAAAAATATAGTCGGGTTATTTAAAAATTCAGGCAATTTCGGCTTTGTAGAAGCTGATTCCGTTTTGGTACAACAGGATATATATATTGCAAAGCATAATTTTAAAGGGGCTGTTGATGATGACAAAGTCGTGGTAAAAATAATCGACTACGGGGACAGCCATAAAAATCCCGAGGGAGTGGTGGTAGAGGTGCTTGGGAATGCCGATACCGCCGGAATAGATGTTCTTTCAGTGATAAGAGAATTCGGAGCGGAAACCGACTTTGACGAAAAAGTTGCAAAGCAGGCGAAAAATGTGGCAAAACCGATAACGCAAAGTGATATAGAGTTTAGGCTTGATCTTAGGGATATATTGACAGTAACCATAGACGGAGAGGATTCAAAGGACTTGGACGATGCCATTTCTTTAGAAAAGCTTGATGACGGGTTCAGGCTGTACGTGCATATAGCGGACGTAGCCAATTATGTGCAGGAGGGCTCTGCTCTTGATAAAGAGGCATTAAAAAGGGCTGTAAGTATTTATCCCGTGGACAGGGTCATACCTATGCTCCCCGTGGAGCTGTCGAACGGTATCTGTTCGTTAAACAAGGGGGAGGACAGGCTTGCATTAACCTGCATTATGAGCTTTGATAAAGATGGAAATATGCTTGAATATGATATAAGAGAGACTGTAATAAATGTTGATGAGAGACTGTGCTATAATCAGGTTGCCGCATTATTTGATAAAGAAGATATAAAACTGCCTAAAAATGTTATATCAATGCTTAAGCTTATGAAACGGCTTTCCGCCAAGTTAAACAAAAAAAGGGCAGGCAGGGGTTATGTTGACTTTAATTTCAAAGAGAGTAAAATAATACTTGATGAAAATAACGTTGCCGTTGATGTGGTGATTAGGGACAGGAATGTCGCCACCAATATAATAGAAGAATTTATGCTTGTCACAAATGAAACGGTGGCTTATCATTTCAGAGAAAAGCGGATACCCTTTGTCTACAGGATTCATGAGAATCCGAGTGAGGAAAAGATGGAAATACTTAAGGATATCTGCAGCAGACTTTTTGTACCTTTCAGGACAAAAAGGGACGGTATAAAGCCTAAAGATATAGCAAGACTGATTGAAAAAACACGAGGAAGCGATGTGGAGATGACAATCAGCAGAATGGCTTTAAGGAGTATGCAGCAGGCAAGATATTCTACAGAGTGTACAGGACATTTCGGGCTTGCAAGCGTGAACTACTGCCATTTCACATCGCCCATAAGACGTTATCCCGATTTACAAATCCATAGGATAATAAGGGAATATCTGCACAATAAGCTGAATGATAAAAGAATAGAGCATTACAATAAGATTCTTGACAGGGTGGCGGAACATTCAAGTAAGATGGAAAGAAAGTCCGTAGATATTGAGAGAAAAACCGAAAAGATAAAAAAGGCGGAATATATGGAAAAATATCATGGCTTTGAATTTGACGGTCTGATAAGCGGGATCACAGGCAGAGGAATTTTTGTTGAGCTTGAAAACACGGTCGAAGGAATGGTGAGTGTTGATACTATGAACGATGACCGTTATGAATATGATGAAAAGAATATGTCATTAATCGGAATTAGAACCGGCAGAAGCTATAGCTTCGGAGACAGGGTAAGCGTACAGGTGGGCAGAGTTGATAAGGTATCCGGCAATATAGATTTTGTTTTGACAAGATAAGATATGGTGATGATATGAGTGAAAACGGTATAAAACTTATAAGCAATAATAAAAAAGCCTATCATGAGTATTTTATAGAAGATACCTATGAGGCGGGAATAAGTCTTTCAGGAACAGAGGTAAAGTCGGTAAGGCTTGGGAAATGCAGCATTAAGGAGGCATATGTACACATAAAAAATGACGGTGCCTATATAGAAAGAATGAATATCACTCCTTATGAGATGGGCAATATTTTTAACAAAGATCCTATAAGGACAAGGAGACTGCTGCTTCATAAGTATGAGATAAACAAATTAAGAGGCAGTGCCTCTATTGAAGGCTACACGATAGTACCCTTAAGGGTCTATATTAAAAAAAACTTGGTAAAGGTGGAAATAGGACTTGCCAAGGGTAAAAAGCTTTATGATAAAAGGCGTGATATAGCGGCAAAGGATATGAAAAGAGAGGCACAAAAGGAAAACAAGCTAAGTAACAGGCAGATAAGGTTTTGATATAGGAGGATTGTAAATAATGGATATAGTGGTTATAACAGGCGGAATAAGCACTGAAAGAGAGGTGTCTTTATCTACAGGAGGTAGGGTGTGCAGAACTTTAAATGAGAACGGTCACAGGGCGATATTAATAGATGCGGTATCCGACTATGATTTAAAATTGGACAAAGAATTCATATTTTCCCAAAAAAATGATGAAATTACGGCTACTATTTCCGATAAACCCACAGATGTTGCTTTCTTAAATAATTTGAAAAAAAAAGGAGAGTATTTCGGAAAGAATGTACTTGAAATATGTAAGCTGGCAGATATAGTTTTTATAGCTCTTCACGGAGAGAACGGAGAAAACGGGAAATTACAGGCTTGTTTTGATCTTCATAATATAAGATATACGGGTTCAGACTATTTAAGCTGTGCCTTATCTATGAATAAAATTGTCAGCAGATCCGTTTTTGCCGCAAATAATATAAATATCACAAAGGGATATTCGTTTAACAGCCTTGATAAAGAATTTTTTAAAGCAAGTAAAATAGGATATCCCTGTGTTATAAAGGTGGCAAGCGGCGGGTCTTCAATAGGCGTGTCTATTGTAAACAATGATGATGAGTTTGCAAAGGCGATAGAAGATTCAATTATTCTTGACAGTGAATTTGTGGTGGAGCAATTTATAAAAGGCAGAGAGTTTGCCGTAGGTGTGCTTGGAGATATGGCTTTGCCCGTCATAGAGATAGCTACAAAAACGGGCTTTTACGATTATAAGAACAAGTACCAAAAGGGTATGGCGACAGAAACCTGCCCTGCGGATATTTCTGATGAGCTGTCCAAAAAAATGCAGGATATTGCAGTTAGAGCTTCCAAGGCTTTGGGAAGTCATATTTATTCGAGACTTGATTTTTTGGTGGATGAAGATGAGAATATTTATTGTCTTGAAAATAATTCTCTTCCGGGTATGACACCCACATCATTAGTTCCTCAGGAAGCTGCGGCAATAGGAATGAGCTATTATCAGCTTGTGGATAGGATAATAGAGTTGTCACTTAAAAAATATGTTTAAGATTGAAGAGGGTTTATTATGCGGGGATTGTATGTTCATAATGTGCTTAAGATAGCAGGAGGAGCTTTATTCGGGGACAGAAGTTTTTTGAATAAAGAAATAGAACAGGCTGACACCGACAGCAGAAAATTATCAGAAAACGGATTGTTTTTTGCCATAAAGGGGAAAAAAGTGGATTCTCACAGATTTATTGAACAGATGATGAATGAGAAAAAGATTGTCTGTGCGGTAGGAGAAGATTGTGCAGAAAATGTATTTTCCGATGTTTCAAATATAAACGGCATTTATATAAGGGTTTCTGATGTCTACTTAGCACTAAGACAGGTGGCTTGTTTTTATAGAAGCCTTATAGGAACGAAAATAGTCGGGGTGACCGGAAGTGTAGGGAAGACCGGTACTAAGGAGATGATAGCCGCAGTGTTGGCGTCCAAATATAATGTGCATAAGACCTCCGGAAACTATAATAATGAAATAGGAGTGCCGCTCACCGTCTTCGGTATAGAGCCTTGGCATAATATAGCGGTTGTGGAGATGGGCATAAGTGATTTTTTGGAAATGGGCAGACTTGCTCAGATAGTAAAACCCGATATAATGGTTATCACGAATATAGGCAACTGTCATTTAGAAAAACTGATTGACAGAAACGGGGTTTTAAGGGCTAAAACGGAAGTTTTTGATTATATGCCCCCTGACGGCAGAATAATACTTAATGCCGATGATGATAAACTTTTGACCATATCGGATATAGGTGTTATAGATAAAAATAATGAGATTGTTTTTATTAAGCCTTGTTTTTACGGAATTTCAAATAAGAGTGATGCAGATATTTATTCAGAAAATATTGTGATAAACGATGACGGAACCGTCAGTTTTGAAATGATTTATGCGGGAGGTTCGCATAAGGTTAATCTTGCACTTATCGGAGAACACAACGCATATAATGCTATGGCGGCAGCTCTTGTCGGACTTATATGTGACATAGATATCGAAACGATAATAAGCGGATTTTCAAATGTGAGCGTTTTGAGCGGCAGGGCAAATATGCTTACGCTTGAAAACAATATAAGACTGATAGATGATTGCTATAATGCGAGTCCTATGTCTATGAAATCGGCTTTAAAATCCTTATCGTCAATGAACGGTGAGAGCAGTCACAAGCTTGCTGTAATCGGTGATATGCTGGAACTTGGGGATATGAGTAATATTATTCATAAGGAAATAGGAGAATTTATTGTAGATCACACCGATATAAAAAGAGTGATTTTTATAGGGAAACAGATGAAAAATGCCTTTGAAGCGGCAAAAATATCAGATACTTGTTGTGAATACTTTGAAAATACCGCTGATTTTATAAAAATGTCAGAAGCTCATATTAAAGAAAATGATATTGTTTTGATAAAGGCATCACATTCTATGGGGTTTGATATGATAAAGGAGAGGATAATTTCAAAATATAAGGTTATCGGGTAATTGTTAAGTAATTCATATTTTTCGGTGGATAAAATTTTTTAATTGTGATATAGTTAGAAATTAAAAAAGGAGGTTTAGTTATGTCCGATAAATTAAAGGTGGGAATTTTAGGTGCAACCGGTATGGTGGGGCAGAGATTTATTTCATTGCTTGACAATAATCCCTGGTTTGAGGTATCCGTTTTGGCGGCGTCACATAGA
>CAUUGW010000040.1:0-10659 GCA_963544785.1 uncultured Lachnospiraceae bacterium
ATTGTTTATCAGGTATTGTTTTGTCCTGTTGTCACAGAATATCAGAGGAGGACGTGTAAATGCTCTGTGTTTTACCACAAAAGATACAAATACCGCATTGCAGGGTGATATAAGATTGGCTTTGGATCTGCTTAATATGCGGGACTACAGGATAGTATTTTCCGATTATATGGAGAGCTATTATCATTATCTGATCAGGCAAAAAAAGAGTGCTTTTGACGACAGATCGGTGGTTTTTTATAGGTACGGCGATGATATTGTAATGGGAAGTCTTGTCTTTAGAAACCGTCTTCTTGAGAAAAGTGTGAGTGCCAATGAGGAGGCAAAGCTTAATCTCCCACTCGGATACACATTAAAGCAAAAGGACAGTATGTTAGCGGAATTTATTAAGAACAGGCTGAATATGCTTAATACCTCTTCCGTGTTTGTGTGTGCCTCCGATCTTTTATTAAACAATATGCCTTTAAGCCTTAAGGCACTTGAGAACAGAGGACATATTTTTGCAGGGAACAATCTCTTTGCCCAAGGAGCATGCTATTTAGCCTTTTATAGTGAAGAAACCGGCGGTTTAAATAATAATTTTGTCAATTATCTGGGAAATGATCGTATAAAATATGATATTTTCATTGAGGCAAGGCACAACAAGAGAATGGAAAATTATATTCTTGCATCTGCCGAGCAGAATTTTTTTGATGTAAAAAATACGGTAGACGTGATAGCTGAAAATACGAATGAGTTCGTTTTTTTTGCAAGGAGTATGGAAAACGGCTCTATTACCACATTTAAAATATCTATGAACATCCCTGAAAGACCGCCCAACACGACAAGGCTCAGAGTGTCCATAAGCTTTGCCAATGTGAGAGAATTTATTATGGAGATACAAGATTTGGGATTTGGAGGTTTTTATCCTACCTCATCTTTAATATTTAGAGAGGTTTTTGAATTAAGATAACAGGAGATAGTTATGTCTTATATTATTTGCTCAACGGCTCCGGCTTTAAAACCCTACAATATCAAGGGCTTGGGAATCAGCATATATTCTATTGAAGAGCTGTGTTATTATATTTATAATAATATTTTTGATATAAATGAAGGTTTTGTTAATGATGAGCTTCTTGATTTTTTGTCAAATGAGCTGAAAGAGGGGATTCTTGCTCAAAGACTTAGAGATATGCAAAAAATGGGGAAAAAGGAATATGAACAGCTTATCTTAATAGTTTCATACTCCGATTATCTGAGTGCGAATGAGCTTCTTGATTTTAAGACCTCGATACAAAGGCTTTCAGGCTGTAAAAAATTGCAAAGATACAAGCTTAAGGCGGACAGCCTGTTTAAAAAGGGCAGAATAGAAAAGGCTGTTTCAATATATAATCTTATAATAAATGATGAGGATTTTTTGCAAGGCTCCGATATCTTCAAGTCCTCAATCTACCACAATTTAGCGGGCGGTTACGCCTATTCCTTTCATTATAAAAAGGCGTTTAATAATTATTATAAGGCATACAGGTATCAAAAAGACGACAGAAATCTTTTTGCCTGCCTGATGGCACTTTATATGGATATTCAGGATACGGATGAGTTTATGAAACAGGCTATCTCTTATGGATTTTCCGTAAGCAAGGTCGCATCTGTTGAAGAGCTTATAAACAACAGCTTTAATAATTTCAGCAGTAATTATAAAAGTATTGAAAAGATAGTTGAGGAAACCAGGACAGCGATGAGTTGAGTTAAAAGAGGGATTTATTAAATGAAAGATCAAGACAGTGTTTTAGATGAAAAAAGAGAATTTAATGTAGATGAGGAGCAAAAAAGGCAGCTTGAGGATACCGGATTTATAATATCGGGGGGCTATAAGGTAAAACCCGGTCCCTATATCCCGTATGGCGTACAGGTGACGGGCAGAGGTGTGTCGTTTACTATACACTCATCAATGGCTACAGCTTGTGAGCTGGTATTGTTTCACCCGGATGAAAAGGATCCGTTTGCGGTGATACCTTTTCCTCAAATTTTCAGGGTGGGCAACGTGTATTCTATGGTAGTTTACGGCATAGAGCCTGAAACCACCGAATATGCCTATAGAATGGACGGACCGTATGACGAGGAAAAGGGTCTTATATTTAAAAAAGATGAGCTCCTGCTCGACCCCTATGCCAAGATGGTGGCGGATCAGCATATCTGGGGGCAGAACAAGGCTTTTGATGTAAACAACGGCTACAGGGGCTGCATCGTATTTAACAGGTTCAACTGGGGCTTTTACAGCAATGTGGGTCTTGATTTTAAGGATCTTGTGATCTATGAGATGCACGTTAGAGGATTTACCATTGATGGAAGCTCAAATGTTAAGAATGAGCATAGGGGTACTTTTTCGGGAATCAAGGAAAAAATCCCGTATCTTAAAGATCTTGGAGTAAATGCCGTGGAGCTTATTCCGATATTTGAGTTTGACGAGCTTGCGGATAAGAGAATGTATGAGGGCGAGCAGCTGCTTGATTACTGGGGATACAATACGGTGTGCTATTTTTCTCCGAACTTCAGCTATGCCGCCACCAATAATTATAATGAGGTTCCCGATGAATTCAGGAGCCTTGTACGAGAGCTGCATAAGAACGGCATAGAGGTGATACTCGATGTGGTGTTCAATCATACTGCGGAGGGTAATGAATACGGACCCTATATTTCATTTAAGGGAATGGACAACCAGATCTACTATATGCTGACCCCTAACGGCAAGTATTTCAACTTCAGCGGTTGCGGAAATACTTTAAATTGTAACAACACCGTAGTAAACGATATGGTAATAGACTGTTTAAGGTACTGGGTAATTACCTATAGAATAGACGGATTCAGATTTGATCTTGCTTCCATTTTAGGAAGAAGCGAGGACGGAACTCCGATGATGAAGCCTCCGGTGCTTGAAAGGGTGGCTCAAGACCCTATTTTAAGCTCCGTAAAGCTGATTGCCGAGGCTTGGGATGCGGGCGGCATGTATCAGGTGGGCTCTTTTCCCTCATTCGGCAGATGGGCTGAATGGAACGGTAAATATAGAGATGATGTGAGAAAATTCATCAAGGGGGACGGCGGGCTTCGCTATGACATCTGTAATCGTTTGCAGGGCTCAAGGGACATATACGGGCATTATAAGCAATCCTCATCGAATGTCACGGTTAATTTTATCACCTGTCATGACGGATTTTCTCTGTATGATTTATACTCCTATAATGAAAAGCATAATATGAATAACGGTTGGAACAATACGGACGGAGATAACAACAACTTAAGTTGGAACTGCGGGGTGGAGGGTGACACCGATGATCCCTACGTTATATCATTAAGGAAGAAGCTTATCAAAAATGCCGTGACCTTTCTGATGTTCAGTGCGGGAGCCGCAATGCTCAGAATGGGAGATGAGTTTTGCAAGACACAATATGGAAACAACAATGCCTATTGTCAGGATAACAAAATATCCTGGATAGACTGGTCGTATTTGGAAAAGTTTAAGGACATATATGATTATTTCAAGGCTGTTATTAATTTCAGGCGTGAACATCCGATTTTAAGGCATAACAGCAAGAGGGTAAGGGCATATCTTCCCGATTTTTATATGGTAGGCGGAAGAAGTAACAGCTTTGATGACTATGACGATGAGAGATGCATGGGAGCATTTTTTGCCGGCAGAAATAACGATGATACCAAGGATGACTATGTGTTTTTAGCTATGAATATGCACTGGGAGAGTCACACCGTAAAATTTCCGGACTTTTTAAATACGGATTGGATAGAGGTTTTTGACACCGGAAGAGAGGACAGCATTATATCCGAGATGAATGTTCATGATGTACAATGTGAGCTTGAACCGAGAAGCATGAGGATATTTATCCAAAAATAATTATTTTAATTATAAAAAATAAGCAAACAGCAGAAATTGGAAGAAAAGAGGAGAAAATATCGGGTAATATCGTAAAAATCAAGATTTAATAAACTTGAAAAATATATCAAAAACGAATATAGTAATAGCACTCGAAGACATTGAGTGCTAATAATCAAAGGAGGATTTTAAGAAAATGAAACTTGAACCATTGGGAGAAAGAGTTGTATTAAAAAAATCGGCAGCAGAGAAAGAGTCTACAACAAAGTCCGGAATTATATTGGCAGGTAAAACAGAGGAAAAACCCACACAGGGAGAGGTAGTGGCGGTAGGCCCCGGAGGCATGATAGATGGACATGAGGTAAAAATGTCGGTAAAGGCAGGCGATAATGTAATATATTCAAAATATGCGGGAACTGAAGTGAAGTTTGAGGATGAAGAATATATTATAGTAAGACAGAGTGATATTTTGGCTGTAATTAAATAATTGATACTGTTAGGAGGATATATAAAATGGCAAAGGAACTGAAATACGGTGCAGACGCAAGGGCGGCACTTAAGGCGGGAATTGACAAACTTGCGGATACGGTAAAGGTGACACTTGGACCTAAGGGAAGAAATGTTATACTGGACAGGACATACAGCGGTCCTATGATAATAAATGACGGCGTTACAATAGCTAAGGAAATAGAGCTTGAGGATGCCTTTGAAAATATGGGAGCACAGCTTGTAAAGGAGGTGGCTACCAAGACCAACGATGTGGCGGGAGACGGAACTACAACCGCTACGGTACTTGCTCAGGCTATGATAGATGAGGGTATGAAGAACTTGGCGGCGGGAGCCAATCCGATAGAGCTTAGACGAGGCATGAAAAAAGCCTGTGATAATGCTGTGGAAACGATTAAAAAAATAAGCAAGACTGTTGAAAAAAGAGAGCATATCGCAAGAGTTGCAGCCATATCCGCAGGAGATGATCTTGTAGGTGAGATGGTGGCTGAGGCTATGGAAAAGGTCACAAGAGACGGAGTTATAACGATTGAGGAGTCAAAGACCTTAAAGACGGAGCTTGCACTTGTAGAGGGTATGGAGTTTGACAGAGGTTATGTATCCGCTTATTTATGCACCGATATGGATAAGATGGAATGTAATTTGGAAGATCCTTATATTTTAATCACAGATAGAAAGATTTCCAATATTCAGGATATTTTACCGGTTTTGGAGCAGATAGTTCAGGCGGGAAAGAAACTGCTCATAATTGCCGAAGATATCGAGGGAGAGGCTTTAACCACACTTATTGTAAACAAGCTCAGAGGAACATTCGGCGTATGTGCCGTAAAAGCTCCGGGTTATGGTGACAGAAGAAAAGAGATGCTTCGTGACATTGCTATTTTAACAGGCGGCGAGGTAATATCGGAAGAGCTCGGAATGGAGCTTAAAGATACTACAATAGAACATTTAGGAAAAGCCAAGTCGATAAAGGTTGATAAAGAAAATACCGTCATTGTGGAGGGTATGGGAAATAAGGCGGATATAGATGCCAGAATTTCTCAGATAAAAAATCAGATTGAGGATACAACATCCGAGTTCGATAAGGAGAAGCTACAGGAAAGATTGGCTAAGTTATCGGGAGGAGTTGCACTTATAAGAGTGGGTGCGGCTACCGAAACCGAGATGAAAGAGGCGAAGCTCAGAATGGAGGATGCTTTAAATGCCACAAGAGCCGCAGTGGAGGAAGGAATAGTTCCCGGAGGCGGTACGGCATATGTGATAGCTGCAAAAGAGCTGTCAAAATTTGTGGATACTCTTGAGGGGGATCAAAAGACGGGTGCCAATATTATCCTTAAATCTTTAACATCACCGTTATATAATATCGCATTTAATGCAGGAATGGACGGAAGCGTTATTGTAAATAAGGTGATGGAGGGTGAAACCGGCATAGGATTTGATGCCGCAAAGGAAGAGTATGTGAATATGGTGGATTCCGGAATCCTTGATCCTACAAAGGTTTCAAGGTCTGCATTACAAAATGCTACCAGTGTGGTTTCTACATTCTTAACAACTGAGGCTGCCGTAGCCAATATAAAAGAAAAGACCCCTGCTATGCCTGCAATGCCGGGAGCTGATATGGGTTATTAAATATAATGATTTTACAAAAGGCTCTAAAGGGAAACCTTTGGAGCTTTTTATGTAAAGTTATGACAATTATAGACATCCCGATGTTTTAAACTTATGATTGTAAAAAACTGATATTATGCTACAATTAGGTCAACTAAATCTTGGTCGTTTATCATATTTCATAACATACTAATAGTATTTGTTCAAAGGAGGTTTCTATGAAAAAACAGCGAAACAATAATAATTAACAAAAATTAAAATTTGATTGGCGATTAGAGAAAATAATACCTCTAAAAAGATGAGGAAAATAGATAATGATAATTTTAGATAATATAAAGGAAGTATTGCTGTTTTTAGGATACATCGACAACGATGATAGATATATATATCATTTTAATGAATTTGATTGCAACATTGAAGTTGATTTTAGAAATAATAAAATTATTTATCCTGAAGACAAAGGGCTTATTGTGAATGAAAGACAAACCTGTAATTTATCAGATAATGAGAATTTTGTTGTTTTAGAGTGTATTCATAGGCTTTTATTAAAGGGATATAAACCATCTCACATTGAAATTGAAAAGAGGTGGACACTTGGGCATTCTCAAAAAAGCGGTCGTGCAGATATATGTGTAATGAATGAAACCGGCAACGATATGTTGGCTATCATTGAGTGCAAGACCTATGGAACAGAATTTGAAAATGAGTTGAAGAATTTGAAAGCCGATGGCGGGCAACTATTCAGTTATTACCAGCAAGAGCAATCTACTAAGTGGCTGATACTATATGCGACAGGATTTGTAGATAATAAGCTTGAACATCAGACGAATACCATATCTGTATTTGATACTGAGGAAGTCTTGGAGAAGTTTGAAAAAAATAAATCTATAAAATTATATGATGATGCACACTCAAAAGAAAAAGCATTTGAAGTATGGAAAGAAAGTTATGAGCAAAAAATATATGGCGATCTGATTTTTTCTGATGATACGATTGCTTATAACATCGGAGAGAAGCCTTTAAGAAAGAAAGATTTAAAAGAGTTTAATCCAAGAGATAAGATTGTTAATAAATTTGAAGAGATACTGAGGCATAATAATGTGTCTGATAAAGAGAACGCATTTAATAAATTGGTTGCTCTATTTATCTGCAAATTAGTTGACGAAATAACAAAGCGAGATGATGACATTGTCGATTTTCAATATAAGTTTGGAACGGATACCTACGAGACCCTCTTAGATAGGTTGCAAAGATTATATAAGGAGGGAATGGACAAGTTTATGAAAGAGGAAATATTTTATGTTTCCTCTGAGTATCCACTTAACTTGTTTGGCAACTACAAAGGGCAAAATAGGAAAAATGCAATCAATGATTTAAAAGAAACTTTTAGAAAATTGAAGTTTTACTCTAACAGTGATTTTGCATTCAAAGATGTTCATAATGAGCAACTATTTGTACAAAATGGAAAGATACTTGTGGAGGTTGTAAAGCTTTTTGAAAACTATAAGATTGTTTACTCCTCAAGACATCAATTTCTTGGAGATTTATTTGAGCAACTTTTGAATCAAGGATTTAAACAAAATGAGGGGCAGTTTTTTACTCCGATACCTATAACAAGGTTTATATGGGAAAGTTTGCCGATTGAAAATATCACAAAGAACTTAAAGAGTGATAAGTACCCTAAAGTAATTGACTATGCATGCGGAAGCGGACATTTTCTTACTGAGGGCATAGAAATTATAAATAGTGTCATCAAAAGTGATAACAACGACTGGGTGAGAGAAAAAATCTATGGAATAGAAAAAGATTACAGACTTGCTCGTGTGTCAAAAATTTCGTTGTTTATGAACGGTGCCGGTGGCGGAAATATTATTTTTGGAGATGGACTTGATAATCACAAAGACAAGGGAATAATAAATAATAATTTTGACATTCTTGTAGCTAATCCGCCATATTCAGTAAAAGCATTCAAATCGCATTTGAAGTTGCAAGATAATGTATTTGATTTGGTAGATTTCATTTCAAATGATGGTAGTGAAATAGAGGTTTTATTTGTAGAAAGAATATCACAACTTATAAAAGCTAATGGTTTGGCAGCTGTTATTTTACCAACTACTATTTTAAGTAATACATCAAATAGTTATATAAGTGCAAGAGAAATTATTTTGAAGAACTTTAAAATCAAAGCTGTAGCGCAGTTTGGAGATAAAACATTCGGTGCAACAGGAACAAATACGGTTATTCTCTTTCTGCAAAAATATAATGAGCCACCAAAGTATTTTGAGTTAATGGAAGATTCTATATCGGCTATTTTTAACAATCAAGTAGTAGAAAATTGGATTGACAATGATATATTCACTGATTATCTGAAGCATATTGCAGTTGACAAAGATTTTTATATTGGCTTTTTATGTGAAAGTGAGTCTATGGAAAGCTATAAAAGTAATGATTATTTCAAAGTTTACTATGACACTTTTATATTTTCAACTGAATATAAAAATACTTTGGTTAAATCAACATACAAGAAATTAGAAAAAGACGAACAAATTAAAAAAATCAACTCTTTATTCTATGGCTATGTTAAATCAATAGAAAGAGAAAAGATGTTCTATTTTGCATTGGCACGAGAAAGCAATACATTGATAATTAAAGCACCGGCTTCAGCGACAGAACAATATGATTTTTTGGGCTATAAATGGAGCAATAGAAAAGGTAGTGAGGGCATTCAAATAGATAATCTTGGCGGCAAAATGTATGATCCTGATAACAGATTGAGTGATTCTAATATTGCATCAGTTATACGAAAATCATTTGTTGAAGATATTACTGATATAGAAAATATTGACCAATCAATAAATGAATATATTAGTGTAATTGAAACAAAGAATATGTTAGATTTTTCAAGAGAAAAATTTGACAAGGCAATATTATTGCAAACATTCAAAAATGTAACAATTCGTAGTAAATATGCCTTAGTTGAATTGTCGAAGTTGTTGGATAGGATAGGTGGTCTTTGGAAAGGTGTTAAACAACCTTTTGTAAAAGCAAAAGTACTGCGTGGAACGAATTTCACTATGTTGGGGAGAACAAACTATGAGGATGTAGCATATATTGATGTTGAAAAAAGTCAATTTGAAAATCGAAAGCTTGAAAAGGGTGACATAATAATTGAAAAATCCGGTGGAAGTGCAACACAGGCTGTCGGCAGAGTAATATACTTTGAAAGGGATGATAGTGATTTTTCCTTTTCTAACTTTTGTGCAAGATTGCGTTTGAAAGATAGTGCTAAAAAAGACATTCTCCCTTATTATTTATTCTTGATATTAAATAACATTTATCAAGCCGGATACACATTCAATTATCAAACAGGAAGTAGCGGGCTTAAAAATTTAAATCTTGATAGATATCTAAGTATAAAAATTCCTGTTCCTCCTGTTGATTTACAAGAAAAGATAATTGAAGAATGCAAAGAGGTTGAAAGTGTTTACGAAAAAACCCGAATGAAGATAGAAGAATATCAGGTAAAAATACAAGCTATTTTTGACGAATTGGAAGTCGTAAAAAATGAAGGGGGGGGGGGGTGTACAAACTAAGATATACTGCCGTTTTTATGCTTTCAAGCGGTAATAGATTTTTGCAAACTTAAATAACTGAAAAAGGCATTCCGGTCTATAGTGCAAATGTATTTGAGCCTGTAGGGAACATAGATAAAAAGCTTATTGGCAGTTTTGAAAATGAATATATCATATGGGGCATTGATGGAGATTGGATGGTAAATATCTTGCCGAAAAAATATGAGTTTTATCCGACAGACCATTGTGGAACAATGCTTGTAAATAATGAAGTTATAAATCCAAGATATATGGCTTATTTGTTGAAAAAAGAGGGTAATACTAAAGGATTTTCACGAACATTCAGGGCTTCATTAGACAGGATAAAGAGCATAAATGTATCCGTTCCCGACATTAAATTACAAAATAAAAAAATGGAAGAAGTAAAGAAGTTGGAAGTTGAGATTGAGAAGCTGAATAAAGAACAAATAGATATAAATTTTGAGATAAATAAAATAGTTGAAAAATATATCAATTAACAAAAAATAATCATTTATAAATTGCTGAGAAATGGTCGGACATAGGTTTTTTCTGACAATTAGGGTTCCAATTTATAGCCAAAACTCAAGGATAATAAAACTTGACAAATTATTAATTGTGTGTTAGACTTGCATAGTTAAAGGGCGACAGCTTTTTTTTTATGCTGTAAAATATTTATTCATATAAGAATAATTTTTGGAGGATTTTAATATGCGTACCAGAATAACATTAGAGTGTACCGAATGTAAACAACGTAATTACAACACTATGAAAGATAAGAAGGCACATCCTGAAAGGATAGAAACAAAGAAATATTGTAAGTTTTGTAAAAGACATACCGTTCATAAGGAAACCAAATAATTAGAGGTGTTAAGATGAATGATGATAAGAATAGCAAGGAGCTGACGGAACAGGATATAGTTGAAGCTTTGGATAAAGACGGCGGAAACAGCAGTACCGCAAATACCAAGGAGCGTTCTAAGAAAAACGTTAAAGCTGTTAATAAAAAGAGCAGGCTGAAAGGTTTAAAATCGGAATTCAAACGTATTTCATGGCCTACACGCAAGGAAACATTGAATTCCACAATAT